>NZ_JBBMGE010000009.1:0-125397 GCF_037908395.1 Corynebacterium sp. KPL4072 | reverse complement strand
GAGTCAACCCCTAAGAGTTGACTTTGTCCCCTCCCCTGCCCTTCCCGCACCTTTCACCGACACCCCTAATCGTTTTGTCATCGGATACGGGCCCCTGCTTCGGCGCCCAACTTTTAGACGCCTTCATCACCCCTACGGATAAACGAGACAGCAACTTGTTCATCGCCGCCCGGCACCTTTACCCCATCCCCTGGCGGTCTTTACGTAAATTACTTTCCTCCTAAAACGGTTCGCAAAAGTTTCAGCTACTTATCTGAAACTTTTTCGAACAAACCTATTTTCCTACAGTCTCCACCTTGTTCAAGAGGCGTTACTTGGAATCTCGGATCCAGCGCTCAATGTCGAGGCGCCCTGCCTTTCATGCCCCTGGGGTCCGCTTACAGCCCTTCAGACTTGCGTCGGTTTGCCACCATGAAAGAGCTAACCAAGACAAACACAGCAATCACAGCAACCGCACCCACAATTGTTGCCACCGGGAAGCTGATTTGGTCTAGCCCCCCGTAGTACTTAGCCAGTAGGTCCACCTGGTCAAGCCCGGGCGCCAGTTGCGCCTGTACTGACTCAATATCGGCTCGACTATAAGTATCACTGACCGAAGAGACATGCTGTGGGGTCTGGACAATGACTGTGTTCAATCCCGTGGCATCTTGAAGCTCTTGGGCGATGTCGCGGACGTCGGGGGCCCGAACATTCATCACATCAACTACGGCAACACCGTCGCCGTCCCGCAACCCCTTGCTCACATCCGCATTGAGTGTGGCATTGTGGCTAAGCGCCGTGGCCGTATAGGCCACGCCATCGTCTTTGAGCTGATTCGCCAAGTCAGATATATCTACCCCTGCGGGAACCATGCGAATCCCTTCCTTATATATAGGGCCCCTAAACTACTTCTCCCCCAAGATACGGGCAGCTAGAAGCGACCCAACTCCTCAACTCGCCGGTTTTCCCGAAAAGGTGAAACAGAACGCTTGTACTGTTACAATGGCAGCGACCGAAGGTTTTAGCCTCTACAATATCTAGGTGAACCATCGCGTTCTTTGTCGCCTTCAGCACTGCGGGCCCCATGGTCGCGTCCTGTCACATTAGTGACCGAAGACGCAGAGCACCGCCCCGCGGTAACGACAGACGACGAGTACCAAACAGAACACACTGTTTATCAACAAGGAATGGAGCTCCCTGTGACTGAAAGCTTGAACTCCTTCGAGGCCAAGAAGACCCTTGACGTCAACGGCAAGTCTTATGACTACTTTGACATCAACTCCGTCTCCGGCTTGGAGAAGTTGCCTTACTCCCTCAAGGTGTTAGCAGAGAATCTGCTGCGTCATGAGGACGGCAAGAACGTAACCAAGGACCACATCAACGCCCTGGCAAACTGGGACCCGGAAGCAGAGCCAGACACCGAAATCCAGTTCACCCCAGCACGCGTCCTCATGCAGGACTTCACCGGCGTTCCTTGCGTTGTTGACCTTGCTACCATGCGTGAGGCTGTCTCTGCCTTGGGTGGTACTCCGGATCAGGTCAACCCGCTCAACCCAGCTGAGATGGTTATTGACCACTCCGTCATCGTTGAGGCCTTCGGCTCCACCGATGCACTGGAAAAGAACGTTGAAATTGAGTACCAGCGCAACGAAGAGCGCTACCAGTTCCTTCGCTGGGGTGCTGAGAACTTCTCCAACTTCCGCGTTGTACCTCCAGGAACCGGCATCGTCCACCAGGTAAATATCGAGTACCTGTCCCGCGTTGTATTCGACAACGAGGGCCTTGCTTACCCTGATACCTGTATCGGTACCGACTCCCACACCACCATGGAAAACGGCCTGGGCATTCTTGGCTGGGGCGTTGGCGGCATCGAGGCAGAGGCTGCGATGCTTGGACAGCCGGTATCCATGCTCATCCCGAAGGTCGTCGGCTTCAAGCTGACCGGTGAGATTCCCACCGGCGTTACCGCAACCGACGTCGTACTTACCATCACTGAGATGCTGCGCGAGCACGGCGTTGTCCAGAAGTTCGTAGAATTCTACGGCAACGGCGTCAAGTCCGTTCCGCTGGCTAACCGCGCCACCATCGGCAACATGTCCCCTGAGTTCGGTTCCACCGCGGCAATCTTCCCAATTGATGAGGAGACCACCAAGTACCTCGAGCTCACCGGACGCCCACAGGAGCAGATTGACCGCGTTGAAGCATACGCCAAGGCGCAGGGAATGTGGCTGGAAGAGGATGCCCCGGAGGCAAAGTACTCCGAGTACCTCGAGCTGGACCTGTCCACCGTCGTTCCTTCCATTGCTGGCCCAAAGCGCCCGCAGGACCGTATCCTGCTGACCGAGGCCAAGGAGCAATTCCGCAAGGATTTGGCTAACTACACCACCGACGAGGTTTGCGTCGACGAAACCTCTGTTGAGGCAAAGCGCATGTCCGCAGAAGGCGGCGCTCCGGCCATGGAAGACGTCACCGGCGGTTTGAACAGGGCCCGCGAAGGCCACGGCGAGTCCTCCGCTCTTGGTGCAAAGGGCCGTCACTCCAACCCGATTACCGTTGAGTCCCAGAATGGTGGCGAGTTCACCTTGGACCACGGCATGGTCGCTATCGCCTCCATCACTTCCTGTACCAACACCTCTAACCCATCCGTGATGGTGGGCGCAGGTCTTATTGCTCGCAAGGCAGCAGAAAAGGGCCTCCAGTCAAAGCCGTGGGTTAAGACCATCTGTGCCCCTGGTTCCCAGGTTGTTGATGGTTACTTCCAGCGTGCAGATCTCTGGAAGGACCTCGAGGCAATGGGCTTCTACCTCTCCGGTTTCGGTTGCACCACCTGTATCGGTAACTCCGGCCCATTGCCGGATGAGGTATCCGCAGCCATCAATGAAAATGACCTTGCCGCCACCGCGGTACTTTCCGGTAACCGCAACTTCGAGGGCCGCATCTCTCCGGACGTCAAGATGAACTACTTGGCATCCCCAATCATGGTCATTGCCTACGCCATTGCCGGCACCATGGACTTTGACTTTGATGCACAGCCCCTGGGTCAGGATAAGGAAGGCAACGATGTCTACCTGAAGGACATCTGGCCATCCCCGCAGGAGATCGAGGACACCATTCAGTCTGCCATTTCTCGTGAGATGTACGAGGCTGACTACGCCGACGTCTTCAAGGGCGACGATGCCTGGCGCAACTTGGATGTGCCGGAAGGCGAGACCTTCAAGTGGGATGAGGATTCCACCTACATCCGCAAGGCTCCTTACTTCGATGGCATGCCTACCGAGCCAAACCCGCTTGAAGACATCAAGGGGGCGCGCGTTCTGGCGAAGCTCGGCGATTCCGTCACTACCGACCACATCTCCCCCGCTTCCGCTATTAAGCCGGGCACCCCGGCTGCGCAGTACCTTGATGAAAACGGCGTTGCACGCAAGGACTACAACTCCCTGGGCTCTCGCCGTGGTAACCACGAGGTCATGATGCGCGGTACCTTTGCGAATATTCGCCTGGCTAACCAGCTGGTCGATGTCACTGGTGGCTACACCCGTGACTTTACCCAGGAAGGCGGCCCACAGGCCTTCATCTTCGATGCTTGCCAGAACTATAAGGAAGCCGGCATTCCGCTGGTAGTCATCGCTGGTAAGGAGTACGGCACTGGTTCCTCCCGTGACTGGGCTGCAAAGGGCACCAACCTGCTTGGCGTAAAGGCTGTAATCACTGAGTCCTTCGAGCGCATCCACCGCTCCAACCTGATCGGCATGGGCGTTATCCCACTGCAGTTCCCACAGGGCGAGTCCCACGAGTCCTTGGGACTGGATGGCACTGAAACCTTCGATATTGAGGGCATCACCGCCTTCAATGAAGGCTCCATCCCGAAGACCGTCCACGTCACCGCCACCAAGGAGTCCGGCGAAACCGTCGAGTTTGACGCTGACGTCCGCATTGACACCCCGGGTGAGGCTGACTACTTCCGCCACGGCGGCATCCTGCAGTACGTCCTGCGCCAGATGGTCAAGAGCTAGGCGCTTTCCGCACACTCCTTAGGCCCCTGAAGGGGCTAAGGGCTTAGGTTCGGTCGATAACGCGGGGTTGCACCGCCCTCCCCAGTAGAGGGCGCTGCGGCCCCGCGTTTCGTCGCATAGATTTTATTCTTATTCAAAATTACTGATTTATTATTCTTTAGACGTTCCCCATGAAGGAGAGTTGCCTACTATGCCAATCGTCAGCGAATCTGAACTCAGCCGCCGTCGGCACGACATTCTCGTAGGCGCTCGCCGGTGTTTTGCAGAGCACGGGTACGAGGGAGCTACAGTTCGTCTACTAGAACAGGCAACGGGCAAGTCCCGCGGCGCAATCTTTCACCACTTCGGTGACAAAGAGTCTCTCTTTCTTGCCTTGGCGCAAGAAGATGCCGCTCGTCAGGCCGAGGTCGTAGCCCACAATGGCTTGGTTGAAGTAATGCGTGAGATGCTCCAACATCCTGAGCGTCACGATTGGCTAGCCACTCGCTTGGAAATCACATCCCTCCTCCGCACTGATCCTTCCTTCGCCGCTAGGTGGAAGGAAAACCAGTCGGTTCGTGGCGAGGCCGTGCGCGCACGCTTGGCGTCCAATGCGGACAAGGGCCGCCTGCGCGATGATGTTGAAATCGACACCTTGGCTATCTATCTAGAGGTGTTTATGGATGGGTTCATCAACCGGCTCGCCTTGGGCGAAACCGCAGAGCTGGAAAAAGTCCTTGACTTAGTAGAGCAATCTATCCGTGGCGGTCAGGCGGATCTGTCTTAATCCCGTCTGAACAGTCCTGCTCCCGGCTGCTTGTTACTTGAAACGCGCAATAGCCGGGAGCTTTTTGCATGGGCTCAGCGGCGCGGTGACGGTAATTTCTCTTCCGTGACTTGGGCATAGGTCGATATTTCCGCCACAAACTGCGGATCATGGCAAGTAACCACTAAGGCACTGCCGGACTGTAGGCCGTAGTGGATTAGTTGGTGCATGAGCCATCGGTCCGCGGCGGAAAGCAAGGTATCTGGCTCGTCGAGCAGCACCTTCTGGCGGTGCTGCCCAATAACGTGGGCCACTTGCGCAAGCCGCAGGCGTGATGATGACAAATCTAAGGGATGATCAGCAGGATTTAATCCCAGCAGGTTGCGCAAAGCTTCATTGGGTACAAATTCCTCCACTGTGGAAAATGCCGCCTGGTCAAACGGCGACTGCATAGCAAGGGCGGGAAGATTTCGTACAACTCCCCCGCCATCAAGCCCGGCGGCGGCGCGCAAGAGCGACGTTTTACCGCTACCATTATTGCCGCGCAACCATGTCACCCCGGCTTCCACGGTGGGGATTTCTACGGGGCCGACGCTAAAAGTTGTTCCGGTGGGCTGGGAAAATTGCCACCACCTTTTCTTCTTTGGTCCTCGCTGGGCAATTAGCGGGCCTATGCTCCCCTGCCGCCCGCGCGCATATACCCGCGGCAGGTTGAGGGGTGCTACGAGTGGTTCTGTTCCTATGATTTCTCCGCCTAGCTCTGGCCAGGTAGTACTCGATACGGCAATAACGCAGGTATGCGGCATTGCCTGCAGAAGGTTAATCACTTGTGCGCGCGACTCTGAATCGAGGCCAGCTGCGGGTTCACAAATGATCATGATCGCGGGCTCGCGGATGGCCACACAGGCTGCGGCTAATCTGCGAGTTTGGCCACCAGACAGCTGCGCGGGGTCATGTTCACAGTAGGCAGAAAGGCCCACTGCGCTAAGCATATGCTCCCCGCGGACTTGCATCTCCTCCGCAGGCACACCCGCGTTTTCCAGGCCTAGTACTACTTCTTCAATACAGGTCTCGCGCAGGAAACTAATTTGTGCGGAAGCATCCGTGCCGATGATTGCTGCGGTGGATAAAGATTCCGCTAGCTGCGCCGCAACATCTTCTACTGCTTTATCAGGATCGACGAGTACCTGGATGATGGCCCCAGGGGTAGGGCGAAGGTGGGCTAGATCCATCTAGCAATCACCACCGCAAGGCACACTAGCGGGATGAGGAAGCGTAAGACTCGGGACAACCTGGAATCGGCAACGGGCCGCAATAAGCTGCGTTGCCCTTCCTGGTCGAACCCGATGGCGGCCAGGGCTTGGCCGCGTTGAGTTCCTTGGATGAGGAGGCGAGCGATGACAGGAATAATGACGCGAGAGATAGTATTGCGCCAGGTTATGGTGATTCCGGCCAATTGGTTGGCTTCACGGACGCATCGCCAGGCATGCGCACCTTGGGGCAAGGTCTGTAGGGAGGAACCAACCACATACGCCACCTTGTGTCCGGCGCGGGAGATTTGCAGCCATTTGGCGATATCCGCGATGCGCAGCGCCGCCATTGCTGCGATGAAGCAGGCCATGAGCGCACAGAAGCGGAGGCTGAGGCTACCGGCGAGCATCAGGCCGTCGGCAGTAAGCAAAGGCGCAACTGGGGTGTCCCCGTAGGGAGCATGAATGACCAGCATGGAAAGGGCCGCTGGCGCGCTCAGTGCAACCGTAGTCAAAATCACGGAGGCGTTGCGGGTAGATACAGTGCCGCTGGCAAGGGCAACGAGCATGACGCTTGCCGACGCCACTGGGGTGTTCAGCGCCAAGGTAAGGATCCAGCCGCAGGCCGCAATGGTGACTACGGTGGCAGGATGAAGGCGACTCATCAGCGTGGTTGCAGCGATTCACGGGTGCGTTGCGGCAAAGCTTTTACCGCTGCCCAGACGATGAGGAAAACCAGCGCTTTATCCAGGGGATCTGAGATGAAGGACTGCAGGGTAACCGAGGCGATAAGGGAATTGCCCAGCTCACGGAAGAGCGAAACAACCGCGCCCGTACCAAGACCCGCAGTACCGCCATAAACAAAGGCAGCGACAGGGGCGGCGAGCATGCCGGAGACAATGCCAATGACGGCGCCACTGAGAATGACCCACCATACCTTGGTAAATGCGCCCTTCTTGATGACGAATCCGGATAGGAATCCCGTGGCGGCGGACACTGCAGCGAAAGGCAAAGCAGCGGGGTTGAGGAAGCCCCAGACGACAGAAGACAGCGTGCCGGTAGCCAAGCCAGCAATGGGACCGGCAAGCGCGGCTACCAGGATAGTTCCCACGGAATCGATATAGAGAGGGATGCCGATTGAACCAATGATTTCACCAACGACAATATTAAGGACCAGCGCCACCGGGATGATGGCAATGGTACGCGCTGGTAAAGTCGGCACGGTGCCGGCAAGCAGGAGCGCGGCGCCGATAAGATAGCCGCTCAGGGTAACGAGCGCTTCAGTCGAACCAGCAACAGAATGCCAGTCCGTGGGGCGCAAAAGCACCAGGTAAATCCAAGTCGCGGCTACGATTAATGCACCCGCGATGACCGTGGCCTTGCGGGCGGGGGTGAGAGAAAGCTGTGACACAATAAAAGTCCAAATCCATAAATAGAAAAAAGGGCATAGAAAAACGCCGACCGCGGATGGTGCTGCTTTCCTATGTCACCTCGGAAAGCGATCCCGCACGGCACGTGCGCCGCGGATAATAGTAGAGGTTCTGCTCATTAAAAGCCACTAGCGTGAAGCCAATAGTGTAAACCCCCGCAGACATTCTTGATGCGCGGCTTCCATATCTGCGCTCGTAACCAGTCGTGCGTTGTGGGCCCGGCCCCAGTGGTTTCGCAAGTCCGCAACGCTCGTCCCCCGCAATAGCGGCGATTCCGCTTCGACATCAACGGTAGTTTCTACAACGTCAAAGTCGATCTGCCCCAAGGCGATCATGCACGTCAAAAGGTCGTGGATTTGGGCCTGATAGCCTTCCCCCTGCGCTTGGTGGAATTCAAAATAGTAGCGCAACACATCCGGCAGGATTTGTGCCATAGGGTGTCCGTGCAACAATTCCATGACCGCTTCTAGGCGCTGTGGGGTGATGAGAAACTGCTCTGTTAGCTCAAGCGAACATAGTGTGGTGGGAACGCACGGGGCAGATGAATGAAAGTGCTGGGCGGCGGCATGCGGATCAACCCAAAAGTTCCATTCCGCGGTCGGGGTGGTATTTCCCCGGTAGTTAACCGCGCCGCCCATGATGGTAATGGCACCAAACTGCGCGGCGGCCTCGCTCTGCGCTTTTTCAAACGCAGCTAGATTGGTAACCGGCCCGGTAACAATCAGCTGCAGGTCGTGATGGGCGCCTAGTGCTTCTATCCATAGTCGCTGCCAATCGCGGTGGTGCAGCGTGGTAGTAGGTGCTGTGGCATAGCCCAACCCCGTCGGACCATGGGTCTCAGGGGTTGTCGTGAGATCGACCTTTAAGGGGCGGGGCAAGCCGGGGGCTACGGGGACATCGGCAAGCGAGCATAGATCCAGGATCCAGCGGGCATTGGCCGCAGTCTGATAAGCCTCGACGTTGCCGGCTGTGGTGGTAACTCCCACCAGCTCAATTTCCCTGGCATGATGAAGACCCGCCAAATACATCAAGGCGAGGCAATCATCTATGCCGGGGTCACTATCAATTAAAACAGCTGGAGGCGTGGCAATCATAGTGCCAGCCAGTCTAACGCCTTACTTGATGGAGCTCACTAGATTGTCGCCATCTACAAAGGCGAGCGGGGATTCCGGCAGGGTTTCGCGGCCGAGGGCCTCGACGATGACATCGGCGACCAGCTCGCGCGAAGAAGTCATGGACTCCTGTAGCGCCTTATCCTCGATCTGCTCCAGCCCCTGTGCTGGCTCCTCGGTCAGCATCGCTGGTTTGAGGATAAGGTGCGGAAACTCTGCCTGAGCAAGGCGATTGTCTACTTCCTTCTTGGACTCAACGTAGGCATACCACTTCTCGTCGGCGGGATCCGTGGTGGCCTCCTGAGAACCGACATAGGAAATCATGAGGTAGGTAGGCAGATTCTCGCCTTCTTGCTGCAACTTCTCCATCGCGTCAACGGTAGCGAGAGCACCATCGCGGTCCACGGCCCACGTAAGGTCTGCCCCACCGCGGCCGCCGTTGCCAGCGCCCCACACTACGGCGTCATAAGCGGCGAAAAGCTCCGCCCACTGCGCAACGGTCTGCTCAGTAATATCGGCCAATACTGGGGTCGCGCCGAGCTTTTCAATCTCAGACTTCTGCTCAGGGTTGCGGATAAGGGAGTGGACCTCGTGGCCGGCCTCCACCAGCTTTGGGGCGGCCAACAGGCCGACCTTGCCATGTCCACCGATGTACAGAATCTTCTTCTTATCAGTCATACTTCCCCACCGTAACAACGCAGCCTCTTTTCCGCAGCGCCTCGGCCATCGCTGGTGGCAAAATGGCGGCGGTAGCTGCAGCGAGCAGATAGAATTGCACGCATGTATGCCATTATGACTGTCACCGGAGCCGATAGCACCGGCATTATCGCCGCGGTGACCACTACCCTTGCCCAACTCGATATCAACGTCATTGACGTCTCCCAAACGCTCATGGGCGGCTACTTCACCATGATTCTGCGCGTCGAATTTGATGCGGAGAAGGTCTCCATCCAGACCATCAAGGAGCATATGCGCCCCGTGGCGGAAGAAAAGCACCAGTCCATCCGCATTCAGTCCGAAGACCTCTTCACCGCCATGAATGAGATTTAAATGAACACGCGTTTTAATACCACTAATATCTTGGACACCATCGAGATGATTGAGAACTATCGTCTCGATATCCGCACCGTAACCATGGGCATCTCGCTCCTTGGATGTACCCGATCCACCATGGAAGCTACCTGCCAGGCCATCTATGACCGCGTCACGCAGCAGGCCGGGCGCCTAGTGGAGGTATGCGAAGGCATCGAGGGCGAGCTGGGTATCCCCATCGTGAATAAGCGCATCTCCGTCACCCCAATATCCTTGGTAGTAGCCGGTGTAGCAGGAAACCCCGTCGACGCCGCAAAGGCACTGGACAAGGCAGCCAAGGAGGTAGGAGTCAACTTCGTAGGCGGCTATTCCGCTCTGGTAGAAAAGGGCGCGACCACCGCGGAACAAAAGCTCATCAGTTCCATTCCAGAAGCGCTAGCTACGACTGACGTCGTGTGTTCCTCCGTCAATATCGCCAGCTCCCGCGCCGGTATCAACATGGATGCGGCAAGGAAGATGGGCGAGGTTATCAAGGAAGCCGCCGAGCTGACCAAGGACAATTCCGCCATTGCCTGCGCCAAGCTGGTGGTCTTTGCTAACTCTGTGGGTGACAACCCATTTATGGCCGGCGCGTTCCACGGCATCGAAGAACCCGATTGCGTAGTCTCCGTCGGCGTTTCTGGCCCAGGTGTTGTCGACCGCGCCTTGGGATCACTTGAAGGGGCGAGCCTGGACCAGGTAGCGGAAGAAGTGAAGAAGGCCGCTTTCAAGATCACCCGCGCCGGGCAACTGGTGGGCACCATGGCTTCCGAGCGCCTTGGCGTGCCCTTCGGAATCATCGACCTTTCGCTTGCCCCTACTGCCGAATTGGGAGATTCGGTGGCCCACATCCTTGAGCACATGGGCCTAGACCAGGTAGGCGCGCACGGTACAACCGCTGCTTTGGCTCTGCTTAACGACGCCGTAAAGAAGGGCGGCATGATGGCCTGCTCCCGCGTCGGCGGTCTGTCTGGATCCTTCATCCCAGTCTCCGAGGATAAGGGCATGATCGATGCGGTTAAGTCCGGCTCTATCTCCATGGACAAGCTGGAGGCCATGACCGCCATTTGCTCGGTGGGTTTTGACATGATTGCGCTGCCGGGCGATACCTCGGCCGCGACCATTTCGGGCATGATTGCTGACGAGGCCGCTATCGGCGTGATGAATCATAAGACCACGGCGGTACGCGTGATCCCGGTTCCTGGCGCCCAGGTGGGCGACGAGGTGAGCTTCGGCGGCCTCCTGGGCTACGCACCGGTAATCCCGGTCAATAAAGTGGGTAATGCGCAGTTCATTAACCGCGGCGGCTTCATCCCCGCCCCAGTGCATGGATTCCGCAACTAAGGAGAGCGGCAACCGCGCCGCGGCCTAGTCCGCGGCGTGCTCTTCGCCAGGTTTTTCCGACTCCGCCCATTCGGCTAAGTTGGCCTGGAAGTGCTGGTAAGAAGACTCCAGCTGGTGTCGCTCCACCTCGCCACAGACTTGGCGGCGGGCATCGGAGGAGATGGCCCGGGCGGCGTCGGCAAGCACGCCCCGGCGCTCAGCAGTACGCAACAGGGCAACGACCTTGGCCAAGTTATCCAGCAGGCTAAGGTAGATTTCTGCATTATCTGCCGCATCGCGCCGAATCTGCGCGAACATCGCCTCAACAATTTCCTCGTAGCTAAAGGTTTGATAATCGAGCCGGAATTGCCCAGCCACGTGCACAATGCCCTGCGGCAACCGCTTATCCCCAATCACGGTAAGAATCTGGGTAAAGCGGTCAATGATGTCTATGACCGTATAGGGGTCATTGACGCCGGTGCTCAAAGCGCGGGCGGCGATTTCCGCGAGGTGCCGGGCGGTAAATCGTGGGTCGTGGGCCGAGGCATTTTCGCGGTGCTGCGTGAGCACGATGTGACGCTCAATATCTTCCGGCAAATGCGGCACGCCGTGTGCGATGACCTCTCCTTCCAGCACCAAGTCTCCCGGTGCCACGCCCAGGTGCACCGCGCAGTTCTCCTGCGCCGCCGCCTGCGCGATGGCGTCATAATCCACGAATTTAAGGTAACCAGTCTCGCTGCTGCGCCGCTTCTCCGCAGCTTCGTAAAATTCCGGCCCCGGCGCCTTAGCCTCCTTTTCCTGCTCGCCGCGCTGGATAAGTCGGCGCATGTGGTCCTCTACGTCTTGTGCAACTACGTGAACCACGTGGGACATGCTGATCGATTGCGCAATATGCACAATGAAGTAGATAAGGAACACCACGCACGCGAGGGCCAGCAGAACCGTCACCGCCACGTTCAATGAAGGAACGTGCTCTTCTTCCCCATCGCCGCCAGTGCGCACCGCGCGGAGGGACAGCAGCGCAAAGGTGAAAGTGGCAAGATAGATCGCCAAAGTAGATTGGATGGAGCGGTCTTTTAAAAACTCATGTAAAAGGCGTGGGCCCATCACCGTGACCACACCAGATAGTGCGGTCAGCGTGATGAAGAAGACTGTGCCGGCCAATGACAGCGAGGACGTAGCTACGGCGCTCAAAATGCCCTGCGCGCTATCAGCGCTGCCATCATAAAAAGGCGTGGCTGCCACATCGAAAGTGCTACCAATCGCAATAAGCAGCTCCGCACCCACTGCGGCGATCGCCACCGCCACAGCCGGGATAAGCCAAAATTTCTCCCGCCAGGCGGGCATCCTCTCCAGCAGCGTCTTCATATGCTCCTACGCTAGCTCCACAATTTCCATATAGTCATCGGACCACAAATCTTCGTCACCATCGGGCATGATGATGACGCGTTCTGGGTCCAAGGCCTTAACCGCACCCGGGTCGTGTGTTACCAGCACCACAGCACCGGTGTAGGTCTTGAGCGCATCAAGCACCTGCTCGCGCGAAATCGGATCCAGGTTATTCGTCGGCTCATCCAGCAGCAGCACATTCGCGCGGCTAGAGACCAGCGCGGCCAAGGCTAGGCGCGTCTTCTCACCGCCGGATAGAGTGCCCGCGGGTTGTTCCAACTTCTCGCCGGAGAACATGAAGGCACCAAGCAGACTACGCAGTTCCTGCTGATCCGCGTCTGGGCAGGCGTCAATGGTGTTTTGCCATACAGACTTATCCGGATCGATGGTGTCGTGTTCCTGCGCAAAATAGCCGATCCGCAAGCCGTGGCCGCTGACGATGCCACCTTCACCGTCGGTGCGCTCCACTCCGGCCAGCAATTTCAACAGCGTGGTCTTACCCGCGCCGTTATAGCCCAGCACCACTACTCTTGACCCTTTATCGATGGCCAAATCCACCCCGGCGAAGACCTCTAGGGAGCCGTACATTTTGGTCAGCCCCTTAGCATTCATGGGTGTCTTACCGCACGGAGCCGGCTCGGGGAACTTGATATTGGCCACCTTATCGGCCACCCGTACCTCGTCGAGCTGGCTCATCATGCGTTCAGCGCGGTGGAGCATCTGCTTGGCCGCGGCGGCCTTCGTTGCCTTGGCGCCCAACTTAGCGGCTTGCTTTTGCAGTGCGGATGCTTTCTTTTCCGCATTGGCCCGCTCTCGGCGACGGCGCGCTTCATCGGTAGCACGAGCATCGAGGTATTTCTTATACCCCATGTTGTATACATCGGCCTCGCCGCGAACCGCATCGAGGAACCACACCTTATTACACACGGCCTCAAGCAGCTCGACGTCGTGAGAAATCATAATGAGCCCGCCCTCATGCTTGGACAGGAATTGGCGGAGCCACGTAATAGAATCCGCGTCCAAGTGGTTCGTCGGCTCATCGAGGAGCAGGGTGGTCTGGGATTTTCCGGACCCCTCGGTAGCGGCAAAGAGAATTTGCGCTAGCTCCACGCGGCGGCGCTGACCACCCGAGAGAGTTTTGAGTTGCTGGTCTAGGACGCGCTGCGGCAGACCCAAATTATCGCATATTTGCGCGCACTCGGAGTCGGCTTCATAGCCGCCAAGCGACTCGAATTGCTCCTCCAAGCGGGAGTATTTCCGGATGGCCTTATCCCGGAACTTATCGTCAGTGGCCGATTCCATAAGCTCTTGTTGCTTGGCCATGCGGCGCTTGAGATCATCCAAACCGCGGGCGGAGAGAACGCGCTCTCGCGCGGTCTGTTCAATATTTCCTTCGCGGGAATCTTGGGGCAAATAACCAATGGGGCCCGAACGAGTTACTGAGCCGCCATAGGGCTCGGTCTCCCCTGCCAAAATGCGCATAGTCGTCGTCTTGCCCGCGCCGTTGCGGCCGATAAGCCCGATGCGGTCACCGGGTTGCACACGCAAGTGCTGCCCGGGGGCTTCGAGAAGCGTGCGCGCTCCTACCCTGACTTCGAAATCATTGGTTACAATCACGAAGAAACAGTCTAGCAATCGACGCTGCCGACGCTAAGACGCGCTAACGCCCCCAACAACTGTCTCCCTAGACCGGGAAATGCGCTGCTGGAGGCGTGTACGTAGGACGCGATTTAAACCGCGAAGCCGAGGGCCTGAAGTTGCTCGCGGCCCTCTTCCGTAATCATCTGCGGACCCCATGGCGGCATCCATACCCAGTTGATACGGACGGCATCGGCCAATTTATTGGCCTTGACGATGTCTTCCACCTGCTCAGCAATGACATCGGTCAATGGGCAGGCCGGCGAGGTCAACGTCATATTGATCATGACGATTTCCTTGCCATTGTCCTCTTCGAACCACAGATCATAGACAAGGCCCAAGTCAACAACGTTGATCCCGAGCTCAGGGTCAATGACGTCTCGCATAAATTCGGTGACGTCAAATGCCTTGGAAATCTGCTCTTCGGTTTGCTCCGGTCGCTCGCCGCTGCCGGAGAAAGAGGAATTCTCGTTCTGATAAGGATCTACGGGATCGGTCATCTAGCTCTCCACTTCTGTTAGTGCATCGGCGGAAGCAGCCTGGAAGGCCTTCCATCCGAGGAGCGCACACTTTACGCGCGCTGGGTACTGGGACACTCCGGCGAAGGCTACGCCATCACCGATGAGGTCTTCATCGCCCTCGTCCTGGCCGCGAGAGGTGATCATCTTTTCAAAATCGGCCAGCTTCTCATTGGCTTGCGCGAGCGGTAGCCCAACGATTTCTTCAGCCATAACCGAGGTAGAAGCCTGCGAGATGGAACAGCCTTCCGCGTCATAGGAGACGTCCTCAACGGTCTTGCCGTCATCGGAAAGGCGCACGCGCAGGGTCAGCTCATCTCCGCAGGACGGGTTCACATGGTGAACCTCAGCCTGATAAGGCTCCCTCAATCCGGCGTGCTGCGGGTTCTTGTAGTGGTCCAGGATGACGTCCTGGTACATGGAATCTAGGTTCATGAGGCAACTCCAAAGAATTCGCGGGCGGCCTTGATTGCTTCCACCAGCTTATCTACTTCTTCCTCGGTGTTATAGAGGTAGAAGCTGGCGCGAGCAGTGGATTGTGCCCCGCAGGCGCGGTGCAATGGCCACGCGCAGTGGTGGCCAACGCGAATGGACACGCCGTGGTCATCGAGGACCTGGCCCAAGTCATGCGGGTGAACGCCGTCCACGGTGAAAGAAATGGCACCGCCGCGGTTTTCAGTGGTTTCCGGTCCGATGATGCGCAGTCCCGGGATTTCTTTCAACTGGCGCAGTGCGCGCTCCGTAAGTTTCTTTTCGTGCGCGTGGATATTATCCATGCCCACTTCTTCCAAAAACTTCACCGCGGCGCCGAGGCCTACTACCTGGCTGGTCATCTGCGTGCCTGCCTCAAAGCGTGTCGGCGGCTCGGCAAAGGTTGTCTCTTCCATTTTGACAATCTCAATCATGGAACCACCGGTCAAGAAAGGCGGCAGCTTCTTGAGCAGTTCCTCCTTGCCGTAGAGCACACCGACGCCGCTGGGGCCACACATCTTATGACCGGAAAACGCCGCGAAGTCCACATCCAAGGCGTGGAAATCTACCGCCATGTGCGGTACGGATTGGCAAGCGTCGAGTACAACCATGGCGTCAACCGCGCGGGCGCGGCGTACCAGCTCATCCACATCCGCCACAGCACCGGTCACATTGGACTGATGGGTAAACGCAACGACCTTGACGGATTCATCGAGTTCGAGCGAATCGAGATCGATGCGGCCGTCTTCGGTCATGGAGTACCACTTCAACGTAGCGCCGGTACGAGCGCAAAGCTCCTGCCACGGCACCAAGTTAGCGTGATGCTCCAGTTCGGTGATCACAACGGTATCGCCCTCGCCTACGTAGAGGTCCCCCGCGCGTTCGTCGCTAAGCACATAAGCAACCTCGTTCAGGGCCTCGGTGGCGTTTTTGCTAAAGGCGATTTCATCGCGGTCCGCGCCTACGAACGCGGCGATAGCCTGTCGCGCGGACTCATAGGCATCATCGGCTTCTTCCGCCAACTGGTAGGAACCGCGGTGAACAGGGGCGTTCGTGTGCAACACAAACTCCTCTTCCGCCTTCCACACCGGCAGCGGGCGCTGGGAGGTAGCGCCTGAATCCAGATACACCAGAGGCTTATCACCACGGACGGTGCGCTGGAGAATCGGGAACTGCTCCCTGATTGCGTTTACATCAAATCCAGACATGAATCTTCTTAGGATAGTCTCGGTTGACCGGCCGGTGGCCGGTCCTTACTTGAGGAACTGGTCGTAGCCGTCAGACTCGAGCTGATCGGCCAATTCAGCCCCATCGGTCTTGATGACGTGGCCATCAGCGAAGACGTGGACAAAATCCGGCTTCACGTAGTTCAGGATGCGCTTATAGTGGGTAATCATCAAAATGCCACCATTGGTTTCCTTCTGGTAGCTGTTGATGCCCTCAGAAACGATGCGCAAGGCGTCAACGTCCAAGCCGGAGTCCGTCTCATCCATCACCGCGAACTTTGGCTTGAGGATATCCAGCTGCATAACCTCATGGCGCTTCTTCTCGCCACCGGAAAATCCCTCGTTAACGGAGCGGGAGATGAAGGACTTATCGATCTTCAGGTTCTCGCGGGCCTGGGTAAGCTCCTTATTCCATTCACGCAGCTTCGGTGCCTCACCACGGATGGAGGTGACGGCGGAACGCATGAACTGGGAGACCTTTACGCCTGGGACCTCAGTGGGGTACTGCATGGCCAGGAAAAGGCCGGCACGAGCGCGCTCATCGACGGGCATGTCCAGTAGGTTTTCGCCGTCGAGCAGCACCTCGCCCTCGGTGACCTCATACTTTGGGTGGCCGGCGATGGTGTAGGACAAGGTGGACTTGCCGGAGCCGTTCGGGCCCATAATGGCGTGGATCTCGCCAGAGTTGATGGTCAGGTTGACGCCCTTGAGAATTTCCTTCGGCTCGCCGCCTTCTTCCGTCGGCAGCACCTGAGCGTGGAGGTTCTTAATTTCCAGAGTAGACATAATGTGTGTGGTTTCCTTCTATGAAAGCTTTAGGCGGAGATCTTTTCCAGTTCTTCGGAAATGCGGTCTTCCAATTCCTCAGACAGGGACTGCACCGGGATGCGGTGGATGACCTCATTGAAGAAGCCACGGATGATGAGGCGGCGGGCTTCAGCCTCTGGAATGCCGCGAGACATGAGGTAGAACAACTCAATGTCATCGAAGCGACCAACGGTGGCTGCGTGGCCAGCGCCGGTAATTTCACCAGTCTCAATCTCCAGGTTAGGGATTGCATCCGCGCGAGCGCCCTCGGTCAGGATCAGATTGTTATTGGTCTCGTAGGTATCAGTGCCCTGTGCATTGGAGCGAATGAGAACATCGCCCACCCAGCAGGTGCGGGCCTCATTTTGCTTAGTACCCTGCAGCGCGCCCTTATAAAGAACATGGGAGCGGCAGTTAGGAACGGAGTGATCCACGAGCATGCGGTTCTCAAAGTACTGGCCTTCGTCCGCGAAGTACACGCCCAATAGCTCTGCGTCGCCACCTTGCTCGGTGAAGTTCACGCGCGGCACGATGCGTACTACTTCGCCGCCAAAAATGGCAGAGTTATGGCGTAGCACGGAATCGCGGCCGAGCTGGGCAACGTGGTTGGACAGGTGAACCGCATCGTCTTCCCAGTCAACGTCAACGACAACGGTCAAGTGAGCACCATCGCCCACGATGAACTCGACGTTATCCGCGTGGGTGCCGGAGCCGACATACTTCAAAATGACGGTAGCTTCGGCGTGGTGGCCTACCTCGATGGAGGTGGCGCCAAAGGACGTTACGCCCTCTCCCCTGCCGGTATAGGTGATGACGACGGGTTCTTCGACCTGAGCCTCTGCATCGATGGTGACAACCTGGCCTTCTGGCATGGAGGTCCATGCCTGTGCCGCGACACGATCAGACGGGGTACCTACACGGCCCAATCGTTCATCCTCACGAGCGACGGTCTCGGAGCTTACGCCCTGGTGCTCGCTCACGGTGACATCCTGGGCTACAGCCTCAGCAAAGTCGCCATTATGCAGGCCACGGAGCTTGCGCAGGGAAACAAAGCGCCAGACCTCGTCACGGCCGTGCGGCACCGGGAAGTCCTCCACGTTGGTGGAGGTAAAGACATCACCCTTGGTGATCTTATCCGGATTGAATTCGTTCGAAGCGACCATTTTCTTTAGCCGACCGATCCTTCCATTTGCAGTTCGATGAGGCGGTTGAGCTCGAGGGCGTACTCCATCGGCAGCTCCTTAGCAATCGGCTCAACGAAGCCACGCACGATCATCGCCATTGCTTCTTCTTCCGCAATGCCGCGGGACATCAAGTAAAACAACTGCTCCTCAGAAACCTGGGAAACGGTTGCCTCATGGCCCAGCGTGACGTGGTCATTACGGATGTCGTTATACGGATATGTATCCGAACGCGAGATGTTGTCGACCAACAGCGCATCGCATTCGACGTTCGAAGTGGAATGGTGCGCGTTCTGATTGACCTGCACCAAGCCGCGGTAAGCGGCGCGACCGCCGGCACGTGCCACCGACTTGGAAACGATATTGGAAGAGGTGTGCGGGGCCATGTGGGTCATCTTGGCACCGGTGTCTTGGAACTGATCCTCACCAGCAAAAGCAACGGAGAGGACCTCGCCCTTTGCATATGGTCCGGTCATCCACACTGCCGGGTACTTCATCGTGACCTTGGAACCAATATTGCCGTCGACCCATTCCATGGTGCCGCCCTCTTCTACCTTGGTGCGCTTGGTCACCAAGTTGTAGACGTTGCTGGACCAGTTCTGAATGGTGGTGTAGCGGCAACGGCCGCCCTTCTTCACAATGATCTCCACTACTGCAGAGTGCAAAGAGTCAGACTTATAGATAGGTGCGGTACAGCCCTCGACGTAGTGCACATAGGCGTCCTCATCAACGATGATGAGGGTGCGCTCAAACTGACCCATGTTTTCCGTGTTGATGCGGAAATAAGCCTGCAGCGGAATATCCACGTGCACGCCCTTTGGCACGTAAATAAAGGAGCCACCCGACCACACGGCGGAGTTCAGCGCGGAGAACTTATTATCGCCCGCGGGGATGACGGTACCGAAATACTCCTTGAAGAGCTCTGGGTAGTCACGCAGCGCAGTGTCGGTATCGACGAAGATAACGCCCTGGCTTTCTAGGTCCTCACGAATCTGGTGGTAGACAACCTCAGATTCGTACTGGGCTGCCACGCCTGCAACGAGGCGCTGCTTTTCGGCCTCTGGAATGCCCAACTTATCGTAAGTGGCCTTAATGTCATCCGGGAGGTCTTCCCACGTCTGAGCCTGCTCCTCGGTGGACTTCACGTAGTACTTAATCTGGTCAAAATCGATGCCAGATAGGTCCGCGCCCCACGTGGGGATGGGCTTTTTATCAAAGATATTGAGAGCCTTTAGGCGCTGGTTAAGCATCCATTCTGGCTCGCCCTTCTTGGCGGAAATATCGCGTACTACATCTTCGTTTAAGCCGCGGCGAGCAGAAGCACCAGCCGCGTCCGAGTCGTGCCAGCCGTACTCATATGCACCAATGGAATCAATGATTTCATCATCGGTCATCTTGTTGTCGGGTGCCGATTGTGCCTGGGTCATGACTCGCTCCTTTCAGTATTTGTATTAACGGGTGTCAAGGGGATGTTAGTGGTACAGATTCCGTGACCTCCAGCAATGGAAGCCAAAGGCTGTACGTGTTTGCCTAATAAAGCAGAAAAGACTTCCTGTTCCGCCTCACACAGCTCTGGATGCTCGGCCGCCACGTGGGAGACCGGACAATGGTGTTGACAGATCTGCACTCCTTGGCCGGCGCGGTCCACCGTGGCGGCGTACCCGTGCTCATCCAAGACCTCGGCCAGCTTGCGAGCCACGTCTTCAACAGACTCGCCCTCTTCTATCAGAGGCCGAACATCTGCCACGAGGCGCTCAAAGCGGACTTTGGCAAAGTGTTTGACGGCCTCGGACCCGCCGACCGCGCGTAAAGCTGTCAGGGCTTCTGAGGCCAGATCATCATAAGCGTGACCGAATTGTGCGCGGCCACGATCGGTGAGGCGGAAGTATTTGGCTGGTCGCCCGCGACCAGAACCGCTGACCGCAGAGCCGCGGGGAGCGGGGCGGCGGCGCACGACCTCCGTCAGTTCCTCTTCCACCAAGTTGTCTAAGTGCCGGCGAATTCCGGCAGCAGAAAGGCCAAGGCGTTCACCCAAGTGGGAAGCGGTAACGGGCCCGTCTTTCAACAGCAACAGCATAACTTGACGGCGGGTATCACCATCCGTGGTGCGGGATTCCTTCGCCGGCTTCGGCGTAGCCACACTACGTTGCGGACTGCTCATGTTGGGACCTCCCTTCGCGCTTCAGACACTTACTGCCGCCCCGCAACGTCCTCCCGTAGCTCCGGGATGCTCGCCGCAGTTCAACAGCGCCTTCAATATTAGACAACACTAGTGTTCCTTAATTCATTCCGGAATGCCACCATTGGCCAAACTTCGGCGTGGCACGGGGGTGGCAACACTCCCCTAACGGCCCGACTCGACCGTGCTGCCCACGATGTGGGCGGGCCCGCTGGGGTTTAAGCAATTGATTCGCGTAAAGTCATATGCCATGACAGGCAAAATCCGCGGCTTATTTTCTGGCGTGAAGGCAGAGCTGCCGCAGCTGGGTACCGCTGGTTCCCGGTCGGCACGGTTACACGCCGAAGACACGGGGGCCGCCGAACCTGATTCTCGGTTTGATTTTGTCCCCGCCAATGCGGATGGCCTCAAGCGCACCACCACAGCACAGTGGCGGACATTTTTCATTCTGCGCTGGGTAGGCACGGTAGGCTCCCTGCTCATTGCGTTCGGCGCCCTAGGCGCCGGCGCACTCCCCGTGGTGGGCAATCCCTACGACAACGTGCCCTTCGGCTCCTTGATGTCCCGCATGTTGCAAACCTCCTCCGCCATAGTAATGGTGGGAGTAGGCCTATTGGTCTCCGCTTGGGTGTTCCTCGCCCCCTTTGTCGGAACCCCCTTGCGCCAACCTCAGGACAAGGCCACCGCCCCAGCGGGTGCTCGCCGTCCGGTGACCACGCATCAACTGTGGCAAACTTGGGCGGGGTGGGTCATCCCGTTGATTTTTACCGCCCCGCTATTCACCCAAGATATCTACTCCTACTTGGCTAATGGTTCCATCGTGGCACAGGGCATGGATCCATATTCTGCCGGGCCCGTTCAATTGCTAGGGGCAGGTAATAAGCTCGCCCGCTCCGTGCCGTTTATCTGGGCTAATTCCCCTTCCCCTTATGGCCCGGTAGCACTCGGCCTAGCAGCTGTGGTCAGCGCGGTTACTTCTAACTCCATCCTCTTGGGCGTTATCACCCATCGCCTATTGTCCATCGCCGGGATTATTGTTGCTGGTTGGGCCATAAGCTGTCTCGCGCGGCGCTGCCGGGTATCTCCAGAATCTGCACTGTGGCTCGGCATCCTCAACCCGCTGACCATCTTGCATCTAGTGGGCGGAATCCATAATGAGTCCATCATGTTGGGTTTGCTATTGGTGGGCATGGAACTGGGTCTCCGCGGCGTCGACAAGCTGGATGCCTCCCGACGCAGTGCCTACCTAGCCCTGGTAGCTTCCGGTTTTTGCCTTTCCTGTGCCGGAATGGTCAAGGTTACTGGCTTTATTGGGCTGGGCTTTGTGGGCATGGCCTACGCTCGCCGCCTCATCAACGCACACGGTACGGCACGCTGGAAGGCCCTGGCCTACGCCATCGCTTTGCAAATAATCGTTTTAGTAGCAACCGTTGCTCTTATTAGCGTCTGCACCGGCATTAGCTTGGGGTGGATTACCGGGCAAGGCGGGGCGGCGTCCATTCGCTCGTGGCTTTCTACGTCCACCGCCGTAGGCGTAGGTACCGGTTTTATCGGAATGCTCCTAGGCCTTGGCGACCACACCGAAGCCATTCTCACAGTCACCCGCACCTTTGGTGTTCTCGTGGCGGTAGCCTTCATGGCCCGCATGCTCTTTGCCACCTTGCGCGGCCACATCCACCCCGTGGGAGGACTCGGCATCGCCTCTTTAGTACTGGTTATCTTTTTCCCCGTCGTCCATCCGTGGTACATCCTATGGGCCGTACTACCTTTGGCCGCGTGGGCTAATAGGCTCATTTTCCGCTTCAGCGTCGTAGCCTATTCCGCAGCGATGAGCTTCTTTGTGCTGCCGCGCGGTCTCGGCCTTCCCCCCAGCACCATCATTGTGGTCTACGTGTCAGCCGCCTGTGCCTTCACTGCTATCGCCACCCTGTGGTGGGTTGCAGTGCGGCGCAGCGGAATCCGTGTCCTAAACTAATGCCACGTGAATTCCATTTCAGCAGACCGCCCAGCCCTAACCTTGGACAACGTGGTGAAGAAGTTTGGCTCCACCACTGCCGTAAACGGCCTTAGCCTCAGCGTTGCCCAGGGCGAGGTCTTTTGTCTCCTTGGCCCCAATGGTGCCGGAAAGTCCACGACGATTGAAATGTCAGAGGGCTTTCTCCATCCCACCAGCGGCACCATCGACGTCCTAGGGCTAAACCCAAGTACCGAACCAGATAGGGTGCGAGAAAAGGTCGGTATCATGCTCCAAGGCGGCGGTTCCTATTCCGGCATCCGCGTGCTAGAAATGCTGGAGCTTTCTGCCCGATACAGCGCCCGGCCTCTCTCCCCGCAGTGGCTACTAGAAACGTTGGGGCTTGAGGGGGTGGCTCGCACCCCTTATCGCAGGCTATCTGGAGGACAACAGCAACGCCTGTCCCTCGCCTTGGCTATCATCGGACGACCCGAGTTGGTTTTTCTGGATGAACCTACGGCAGGCATGGATGCACAATCCCGGTTGGCGGTCTGGGACCTAGTCCGAGCCCTGCAGCGGGA
The DNA here is from genome assembly GCF_037908395.1 of Corynebacterium sp. KPL4072. Taxonomy (NCBI): domain Bacteria; kingdom Bacillati; phylum Actinomycetota; class Actinomycetes; order Mycobacteriales; family Corynebacteriaceae; genus Corynebacterium; species Corynebacterium sp. KPL4072. Next base: position 102,530 of record NZ_JBBMGE010000009.1, on the reverse strand, counting down.
TGGCGTAACCATCGTTCTAACCACCCACCTGATGGATGAGGCGGAGTCGCTGGCAGACCGCTTGGCCATCATGGATCATGGTCAGCTGGTAGCTCACGGCACCCCCGCAGAACTTACCGCCCAGACGGAATCGGCAGGGCTTAATTTCAGCACCAACATCGACGTAGATATGGAGGCCCTAGCTGCGGCGGGGATTAATGCCACCAAATCCCGTCCCCTGCATTACCGCTTGAGCCAAGCCGGCACTCCCGAGACCATCGCCACGCTCAGCGCTGAGCTCGCCCGCCAAGGAGTCTTACTGCGGTACTTAGATGCGGCCCACCGCAATCTGGAAGAGGTATTCCTTGACCTCACGGGCCGCCACTTGCGCAGCTAGCTGCAATCCCATCTTGGGAAAATATTCAATTCATTGTGTCGAGGAAAGAAGCCATTTATGAGCACCACCTTTAAACCCGGGACCTTTACTCCCGCCCCCAAGCGGACCAGCGCCGGCGCTATGCTGCTCGCGCAAGGCACGATGGAAGCTAAGCTCATGCTGCGCCACGGCGAGCAGCAACTGCTCAGCGTCATCATTCCACTGGCCATCCTCATTGGTGCGGCCCACTTGGAGTCCGTTACCAAGCACGGCCTGCACGAGGTTTTCCCCATGGTGCTTGCAGTTGCGGCCACCTCTGCGGGCTTTACAGGTCAAGCTATTTCACTTGCCTTTGACCGACGCTACGGGGCCCTCAAGCGCACCGGGGCATCCGGGGTGCCGGCATGGGCCATTATCGGCGGCAAAATCCTCGGCGTGCTCACGATGGTGGTATTCCAAATCCTTGTCTTGGGCATAGCCGCCTTCATTTTGGGTCTGCGTATCAGCGCGGGTGGGGTGTTGCTCATGCTCCTCTCTCTTTTCTTTGGCGTCGCGGCTTTTACCGCCATGGGGCTACTGCTTGGCGGCACGCTTAGTTCAGAGATGGTGCTCGCGCTGGCCAACCTCATCTGGTTCCTGCTCCTCGGCGTGGTCGGGTGGACCCTATACTCCCAGGGATTGGGCGATAATGGCATCCTCAACGTGGTCCCCACCGTCGCTCTGGCAGGCGCACTTACCGACGCCTCCAATTCCACTTTCCCCGGCCTCGAACTTATTTCCTTGGTAGCTTGGCTCGCCGTGGCGTCGTTCGCAGCGGTCCGTTGGTTCCGCTTCGAGGGCTAAATGTGACTTTTGTCCGGTTCCGCCCGAAACAAGAGGAATTTTTATGCCCAAAATCTCCCGACTAGTAGGATGCTATGCGTGAATTACTGGACAAAAATCAAGCGCTTCTTTAAAGAAGCCGCCCCTACGCTGCAGCAACAGCGCCTCATCGCGCTCATCCTTCTCTTATGCCAGGGTGGCATTACCGTGTCTGGGTCCATTGTCCGCGTGACCGGCTCGGGACTCGGCTGCCCTACCTGGCCCGAGTGCCAGCCTGGCTCCCTTGTCCCCATGGAAGGCGCCGCTCCTGCACTGCACCAGGCCATCGAGTTTGGTAACCGCCTGCTCACGTTCGTCGTCACCGCTGCGGCGGTAGCCGCCGTCATCGCCATGCGCATGGCACGTCGGCGCACAGAGCTTAAGGTGTATGCATGGCTCAATGTCGCTGGCATTGTGCTACAGGCGGTCATTGGCGGAATTTCTGTCCATCTCGACCTGCGCTGGTGGTCTGTAGCACTGCACTTCCTGCCATCAATGCTCTTGGTATGGCTGGCGGCAATGCTCTATTCCCGCATCTTGGAACCCGATGACGGAACGCCACGAGCACGATTCCCCCAGGCGATTCGCTTACTCGCTGCAGTCGCTACCGTTGCCCTCAGCATTGTCCTTATCACCGGCACTATGGTTACCGGTTCGGGCGTCCACTCTGGCGATTCCGGGGTCGGAATGGAAGGCCGCTTGCAGGTGGATACCGAAGCCATGGCCGTCACCCACGCCATGTGCATGTACGCCTACCTGACGCTTACCGTGATTACCATCTTCCTGCTCTATAAGAACCGTGCCCCACAGGACGCGAAGAAGGCGGGCTGGGTCCTCATCGCCTGCATCCTTATCCAGTGGGCCGTAGGCGTCTACCAGTTCTATATGAGCATTCCGCGCTGGACTGTTCCTTTCCACATTGGGCTATCCTCCTTTGTCACGGCCTATACCGCACTACTGTGGGCACACGGCGTACGCCGTACCGATGGCACCGCAGATCTCATCACCGGCTCCCCTAGCGGCGATGAAAAGTACGCCGCACGCCAAGCCTCGCTAGAAGCAGCACGCGTGACGGCTTAACGCGCAGCGCAACCAGCCGGCCGAAGTCCTGCACTCGGCCGGCTTTTTGCGCTAGCCTGGCTATATGCACGCAATTCAGGTCACAGAAACCGGCGGACCAGAAGTACTTCGCTATACCGAAGTTCCCGCCCCCACCCCGAATGACGATGAGGTCTTGGTAGACGTCATCATGGCCGGCGTCAACTACATCGATACCTATTACCGTGAGGGTATCTATAATGCGACCGCCCCTTTCATTCCCGGATTCGAAGGTACTGGGCGAGTCGTCCACGATCCAAAGGGAGAAATTGCGGAAGGCACAATGGTGGCGTGGAACCAGGCCTTCGGCTCCTACGCCGAAAAGGTCTGCGTCCCGCGCGAGGGACTGGTGGCAGTCCCAGACGATTTCCAACCTGAGGTCGCAGCATCCATGTTGCTCCAAGGCATTACCGCGCACTATCTAGCGCACGGGGTCTATCAATTGGGCGAAGGTGCTTCTTGCCTGATTACCGCCGGTGCCGGCGGCGTGGGGCAAATCCTCACCCAGATGGCATCGTCGCTAGGTGCTACCGTTTATACGGTCGTGTCCACGGACGAAAAGGAAGAACTATCCTACGCGGCCGGGGCGGATAAGGTTTTTCGCTACGGCGAGGGGCTCGCCGAGCAAGTTCGCCGCTACAACGGTGACAAGGGCGTCGACGTGGTTTATGACGGCGTCGGCAAAGCTACCTTCCAGGAATCGCTAGAGGCAGTACGCCCACGCGGCACCGTCGCGCTTTTTGGTGCCGCCTCTGGCCCGGTTGAGCCTATCGACCCACAGCTGCTGAACAAGCATGGGTCCATCTTCCTGACGCGGCCTTCCATCGGCGCATGGACGGCACAAGAAGGCGAGTTTCAAATGCGCGCCCAAGCAGTCGTCCAAGCTGTCATGGACGGCGACCTACGCTTTAACGTCACGGCCTCCTATCCTTTGGCAGAAGCCGCTGCGGCTCACCGCGACCTGCAGGAGCGCAAGACTACCGGCTCCATCGTTCTGCGCGTCCAAGACGGCGACGGAGACGGGGACAAGGACTAGGTTTCACCCACCTACACCTAGAGCGCGGGAGAAAAGCAGCACTGCTTCTCCCGCGCTCTTTTTGCCCCGCTCTTGGAATGGGGCACAGTTAGAATAACGTGGCCGACCAGCCCAGCATCCGGCCCAAGGGCTCCCAGCCTAAGACTGCGTCGATGGACAAACCGATAAAGAGCACCGAAAGGTAGTTATTGGAGTAAATGAACAAGCGCATCGGTTTAACCTTGGCGCCATTTTTAACTCCCTTATGCAAACGGATAGCCATCCACAGGAATACCGCACCCGAAGCAAGCGCTGCGACCAAGTAGATCCACGATGCTGCGGGGACGATGAGTAGGGTCACGATCACCGTTCCCACGGTGTACCACACGATCTGGCGAGTGACTTCCGCTTCGCCTGCCACTACAGGCAGCATCGGCACGCCGGCTTTTCGGTAGTCTTCCTTGTACTTCATGGCCAGCGCCCATGTGTGCGGCGGAGTCCAGAAGAAAATAATGAGGAAGAGCACCACTGCCTGCCACCAGCGGTCAGGCTCTCCGGCTGGGGCGTTATCCCGAATTACGGCCCAGCCAACCATGGCCGGCATACAGCCTGCGAGGCCGCCCCAGACGATGTTTTGCGCATTGCGCATCTTCAAAAACTTGGTGTAGACGAAGACATAGAAGAAGTTCGTCAACACGACGAAGAAAGCTGCGAGCCAAGAATGGGCAAGGAGGCCCAGCCACAGCACGGAAAGGATGAGCATTACCCAGGCGAAAATTGCTGCGTTTCGCTTAGAAATCTTGGCCCTTACCAACGGGCGGGCTCTCGTGCGCTGCATTTTTTGATCCAGCTCGTAGTCCACGACGTTATTAAACGTGTGGGCGGCGGCAGCGCCCATCCAACCGCCAAAAATGGTCGACACGATAAGCCAGATATTGTCTGACACAGCCTCCACGCCGCGCTGCGCTTGGAGCATCGCCGGGATTGCGGCCACGAGGAGGAGCTCAATGATCCTCGGTTTCGTTAGCGCAAAATAGGCCTTGATGGTCTCCAAGGAATTCCTCCACTATCTGAACGTTGGTGAACTGTGCCTCGCACGTATCCTGCGCGCGGTCACCCCTAGCGGTCGCACATGCCCGTGAAAAAGTTCCAGTTCTCTCACTCACATTTTTCGGCGCAGGCGCGAGAGGTTACAGACCCATGTCCGCTAGATTTGGCACACGCTTTTGCGTGCTCGCGTGCACCGCTTAGCCATGCCAGCATACCGGTTATGCCTGGCTTTCTATAATTGCGCACCGCCGGCTAAAAAATTACTAGACTTAATAAAGTTAAGTACTTTTTGCCTAGACGTAAGCGAGGCTTTTCGTGCCGAAAGATAAGTTGTCCCCAGAGCTCCAAACTATGGTTGAGCGCCGTTATCCGGAGGATTGGTCGGAGCTTGACACCCGCGCTATCGACACCGTGCGAGTACTAGCCGCCGACGCGGTACAAAAGTGCGGTTCCGGTCACCCCGGCACGGCAATGTCACTCGCTCCCCTCGCCTACACGCTCTACCAGCGGGTCATTAATCACGATCCCGCTGACGTGCACTGGGCTGGCCGCGACCGCTTCGTACTTTCGGTCGGCCACTCTTCCCTTACCCAGTACATCCAGCTCTACTTGGGCGGCTTTGGCTTGGAAATGGAAGACCTCGAGCAGCTGCGCACGTGGGGGTCACGCACCCCAGGCCACCCCGAGGTCCACCACACCGACGGTGTTGAAATCACCACTGGCCCCCTCGGCCAAGGTCTAGCGTCCTCCGTTGGAATGGCCATGGCGGCGCGTAAGGAGCGCGGCCTTTTCGATCCAGAAGCCCCTGCTGGTGAATCCCCCTTCGATCACTACATCTACACCATCGCCTCCGATGGCGACCTACAAGAAGGCGTTACCGCGGAGGCTTCTTCTCTGGCTGGCACGCAAAAGCTGGGCAACTTGATCGTCTTCTGGGACGATAACCGAATCTCTATTGAAGACGATACAAATATTGCCTTCAATGAAGATGTGGTGGCCCGATATGAGGCCTACGGCTGGCACGTCCAAACGGTGGAATCCGGAGAAGATGTCGTAGCCATTGAGGCTGCTGTCAAGGCTGCTCAAGCAGAAACCGATCGTCCGTCCTTCATCCGCGTAAAGACGGTTATCGGCTACCCTGCCCCGAATAAGATGAATACCGGCGGTGTCCACGGTGCTGCGTTGGGCGATGACGAGGTAGCTGCCACCAAGGAAGTCTTGGGCTTTGATCCGGAGCGCAGCTTCCACATCGATGATGAGGTCATTGCGCACACCCGCATGTTGCGCGAGCGCGGCGCAGAAAAACACTCAGCGTGGCAAGAAAAGTTCGACGCATGGGCTGCAGCTAATCCGGAGAGTAAGGCACTTTTTGACCGCATGAATGCGCGCGAATTGCCGCAAGACTTCAGTGCTGATCTACCGGAATGGGAACCAGGCGAAACTTTGGCAACCCGCAAGGCTTCTGAAGCCGCCATCCAGGCCTTGGCTGCTTCTCTGCCGGAGATGTGGGGCGGTTCTGCCGACCTTGCCGGTTCTAATAACACCGTGATCAAGGGCGCGGATTCCTTCGGCCCCGCGGCCATTACTACCGATATGTGGTCGGCTCAACCCTATGGCCGCAACCTGCACTTCGGTATTCGCGAGCACGCAATGTCTGCGATTATGAGCGGTATTGCCCTGCACGGTAATACCCGCGTCTACGGCGGCACCTTCCTTATCTTCTCCGAGTACCAGTACCCGGCTGTGCGCTTGGGTTCCCTGATGTCGACCGATACCTACTACGTGTGGACCCATGACTCCATCGGTTTGGGCGAAGATGGCCCTACCCACCAGCCAGTAGAGACTCTTTCTGCCCTGCGTGCCATTCCCAACCTGTCCGTTATCCGCCCTGCGGATGCCAACGAGACTGCACAGGCATGGGCGGCAGCCCTTGAGTACAAGGCCGCGCCTAAGGGCCTGGCGCTGAGCCGCCAGGGACTACCAGTGCTGGAAGGCACCAAGGAAAAGGCGCATGACGGCGTCCGCCGCGGTGCCTATGTTCTGGTGGAAGAGTCAAAGGAGACACCAGAGGTCATCCTTCTTGCTACAGGCTCTGAGGTGCAGCTGGCTGTCGCTGCCGCGAAGGAGCTAGAGGCAGCTGGAACGGCGACCCGCGTTGTGTCCGCACCCTGCCTCGAGTGGTTTGATGAGCAGGATGACGCTTACCGCGAATCTGTGCTCCCCAGCAAGGTGCAGGCGCGCGTTTCTATTGAGGCCGGTATTGCAATGCCATGGCATAAGTACACCGGTTCCTTTGGCCGCAGCATCTCCATTGAGCACTACGGCGCATCTGCTCCTGCAGGCGAGCTCTTTGAAAAGTTTGGATTCACCACTGCAGCGGTAGTTGAGGCGGCACAGGAGTCCCTAGCCGCCGCGAATAAGTAACCCCTAACAGGACTGGATAAGGATAAAGCATGAACCATATCTCGGAACTTGCCCAGCTGGGAACCTCGACCTGGCTTGATGATCTTTCTCGCGAGCGTCTCGTTTCCGGCAACCTCAAGGAAATCATTTCGACCAAGTCCATTGTGGGCGTGACCACCAACCCAGCGATTTTCGCTGCGGCGATGACCAATGGCACCGCTTACGACGCCGAGCTGGCAACGCTAAAGGAGTCAAAGGCCAGCGCCGATGAAGCGGTATACGCCCTTGCCATTGAAGACGTTCAAAATGCGTGTGACCTCTTTGCGGATATTTACTCCTCCACTGATGGGGCAGATGGCCGTGTATCCATAGAAGTCGATCCGCGAATTTCGGATGACCCTACCGCCACACTCGAACAGGCCCGTGAGCTGTGGTCGAAGGTCGATCGCCCTAATGTCATGATCAAGATTCCAGCCACCACCGGCTCCCTCCCAGCAATTGAGGATGCCCTGGCGGAAGGTATCAGTGTCAATGTCACCCTCATTTTCTCTGTGGAACGCTACCGCGCTGTCATCGAGGCCTTCTGTACCGGTCTCAAGCGTGCCGCCGAGTCCGGAAAGGACGTCGCAACTATCCACTCCGTAGCGTCCTTCTTCGTTTCCCGTTTGGATGCCGAAGTAGACAAGCGCTTGGAGGCCATTGGCAGCGAGCAAGCCCTAGCACTGCGGGGCAAGGCGGGCGTCGCCAATGCACAGCGCGCCTATGCCCTCTTCCAGGACACTTTGCTTGACGACGCCGACTTGCCAGAAGGCTCCCACCTTCAGCGTCCATTGTGGGCTTCGACCGGTGTGAAAAATCCCGATTACCCAGCCACCTTGTACGTATCTGAGCTGGCCGGTCCGCATACGGTCAACACCATGCCGGAAAAGACCATCGATGCGGTTCTCGACCAAGGCAATCTTCACGGAGATGCCCTATCGGACAGCCGCGAGACGGCAGAAGGCGTCTTTGCCCAGCTAAACGAGGTTGGCATTGATTTCGACGATGTCTTTGCCGTGCTAGAGCGCGAGGGAGTAGAAAAGTTTGTTGCCGCTTGGAATGAACTACTTGCTTCCATCGAGGAACGACTCGCGTAAACTAGCCGTGTGACTTGTGCCCCGCCGAAAATTCGGCGGGGCATTCTGCCGCTAGAATATTAGCGAGCTAAAAGCCCATAAACTCAGGAAGGATTCTTCGTGACCGACTCAGCCGCTTGGGTCAACCCCTTGCGCAATGCCAGCGACAAGCGATTGCCGCGAATCGCAGGACCCGCGGGCATGGTCATCTTCGGCGTTACCGGTGACCTAGCATATAAAAAGCTACTGCCCGCAATCTACGACCTAGCGAGCCGAGGTCTCTTGCCCGCTGGTTTTACCCTGGTGGGTTATGGTCGCCGTGACTGGGACAAGGTCGCATTTTGTGACTACGTTCGGTCAGCTGTAGTGGCGGGCTCGCGCACCGAATTTAATGAAGATGTCTGGCAGCACCTGTCGCAGGGCATCGAATTTGTCCAAGGTTCCTTCGATGATGCCGGCTTCGATCGCCTCTCCGCCCGCTTGGGCGAGCTAGACCGAGAGCGAGGAACCGGCAGCAACTGGGCATATTACCTTTCCGTTCCACCGGAGTTTTTCTCCAATATCTGCCACCAGCTGGAGCGGGTGGGCATGGCCAACTCCGTTGCAGACTCATGGCGCCGCGTCATCATTGAAAAGCCTTTCGGCCATGACCAGGAATCTGCACGCAAGCTCAATGAGATTGTCAACGCTGTCTTTCCTGAGTCCGCGGTGTTCCGCATCGACCACTATCTGGGCAAAGAAACGGTACAAAATATCTTGGCTTTGCGCTTTGCAAATCAGATTTTTGAGCCTATGTGGAATGCCCACTATATCGATCACGTCCAAATCACCATGGCTGAAGACATCGGCCTAGGCGGTCGCGCTGGCTACTATGATGGCATCGGCGCAGCTCGAGACGTCATCCAAAACCATCTTTTGCAGCTCTTGGCCCTCGTCGCGATGGAAGAACCGTCGTCCTTTGAGCCGGAGGAATTGCGGGCTGAAAAGGTAAAGGTCTTGCGCGCTACCCACGCCGTTCACCCTCTGAATAAGACCACTGCTCGCGGCCAATATTCCGCGGGGTGGCAAGGCTCCGAGTTTGTCAAGGGGTTGCGCGAGGAAGAAGGCTTCGATCCGGAATCCACAACGGAGACCTACGCTGCCTGTACCTTGGAAGTCAACTCCCGCCGCTGGGGAGGAGTACCTTTCTACCTGCGGACGGGCAAGCGCTTGGGCCGCAGAGTGACCGAGATTGCGCTAGTTTTCAAGGCGGCTCCTAACCAGCCATTCGTCGATGGTCAAACCGATGCGCTGGGCAGAAACGCGGTCGTTATCCGCGTGCAGCCGGATGAGGGTGTCACCATGCGCTTTGGTTCCAAGGTGCCCGGCTCCACTATGGAGGTGCGCGACGTCAATATGGACTTTGCCTACGCTGAGGCCTTTACCGAGGAATCCCCGGAGGCCTATGAGCGATTGATCTTGGATGCCCTCTTGGACGAGTCTTCGCTATTCCCCACCAATGAAGAGGTAGAACTTTCCTGGTCGATTTTGGACCCCATCATCGACTACTGGGCCGAAGCAGGACAGCCCGAGGAGTACCGCGCTGGCACCTGGGGACCAGAATCCGCCGATAAAATACTGCGTCGCCGGGGTCACTCCTGGCGCCGCCCATAGGAGGGACGCAGACAATGATTATTCCATTGCCCAATACCACTACGCGTGAAATCTCCAAGAAGTTAGTAGAGGCGCAAGAACATTACACCCTGACTACCGGCCGAGTGCTCACTCTAATCGTGGCGGCCCGTGAGGATGATGACCTTGAAAGCATTCTCGCTTCCGTGCGCGATGCCTCCCACGAGCACCCGTCACGTGTGTTGGTCGTAGTAACGGGAGACCCGCAGGTCGAAACCCACCTTGATGCACAGCTACGCGTGGGCGGCGAAGCAGGTGCCTCCGAGATGGTCATCATGAAGTTGCACGGTGCTTTGGCAAACCAAGACGAAGCAGTAGTCACGCCGCTGCTACTACCTGATACCCCGCTGGTCGCTTGGTGGCCTACTCTGTGCCCACCGGACCCTGCCTCCAGCTCGGTGGGAAAGTTGGCGCAGCGCCGCATAACTAACGTTGCCTTTGACGGACGCGTGACCGGCGAAGATCTTCGCACCTTATCTGCCGGGTACACGCCGGGTGATTCCGATATGTCTTGGGCTGCCATCACCTTGTGGCGCGGTGTCGTTGCCTCCGCCTTGGACCGTCATCCCCACGAGCCGGTGAAGTCGGTAGAGGTAGCAGGTCCGGCCGGCCACCCAGCCCCGGATTTCGCCGCTGGATGGTTGCTCGACCGCTTGGCAGTTCCCGTACATCGCACAGTGGCCGACTCCGAGGAGGACCACTTCCCAGTGACTCATTTGCGGTTCAATCGGGAGACAACCCACGTAGACGTCGATGTCATTGACGAGCGCACGGTGCGTGTGTGTGTTCCGGGTTCGCCGGAATCCTTGGTGAGCCTCAATAAGCGCTCACAAGCTGAGGTGCTTTCTGAAGAACTGCGCCATTTGGATGCCGATAAAACCTATGCACAAGCGCTCCGTGCACTAGCCCAGGTAGACTACAGTAATCAGTAAACGGCTTTAATCTGAATCTTTGTAAAGGATAGCGATACATAATGGTAACTCTTCACCGCGTGAGCGATGTGGATGACCTTATCTCCCAGGCCGCACTGAAATTCGTGGATACCGTAGCGCGTATCCAAGCATCGGGTGGCGGCCTCCACGACGATGGTGTCGCGCGTGTTGTCCTCACTGGCGGCGGAGCCGGAATTGGCGTTCTCCACGAGTTGGCCCGTTTGGATTTCGCCGCACAGCAGCAAGGTGAAAATTTTCCTGCTCAGCGCATCGATTGGTCGCGTGTTCACGTTTTCTTCGGCGACGAACGCAATGTACCCGTTTCCGACGCAGATTCTAATGAGGGCCAGGCGCGCAATGCGTTGCTCAACCACGTAGATATCCCAAACCAAAATATTCACGGTTTTGATCTGGGCGCGGTGTCTATGGAAGCAGCGGCAAGCGCATATGAACCAGAGTTGAAGGAATTTGCCCCTCATGGTTTCGACCTACACCTACTAGGCATGGGTGAGGAGGGCCATATTAATTCCTTGTTCCCGCATTCCTCCGCTATTCGGGAGCAAGAAGAACTAGCTGTTCCCGTCCACGATTCCCCAAAGCCGCCCAGCGAGCGCATTACCCTCACCCTTCCGGCGGTCAATAAATCCGATCGCATTTGGCTCCTTGTGGCCGGCGAAGCCAAGTCGGAAGCGGCCAAGCACGTGGTAAAGGGCGCTGCGGCCGAGGAATGGCCGGCAGCCGGCGTACACGGTAGGAAGGAAACCGTTCTCTTCCTTGCCGATGACGCTGCTTCCGAGATATAAGCAGGCAATCCGCAGTGTGCGTGCGGGCACATTGCTTTTAGCGCCTGACGCCAATCGAAAAGCGCCGGCACCGCTTCCCCACTTTCAGATCCCCTAGGAAAATTAGTGGTAGGAAGCTAGTGCCGGCGCTTTCGCTATCCTGGCTTTTCGCTTAAGCGAAGGCTTGGATCAGGTTTAGGCCCACAATGCAGGCCAGCCAGATGATAACCATCACCACGGTGTAGCGATCCAAGTTCTTTTCCACGACGGTCGAGCCGGAAAGGTTCGACTGCACGCCACCGCCGAAGAGGCTGGACAGGCCGCCGCCTTTACCTTTGTGCAGCAGCACGAAGATGGACATCAAAATAGCTGCGATGACCAAGATGATTTCCAGTGCCAAGACCATGAGGATAATCCTTATTTCTAACGTGCGCCTTGTGGTTGACTCTTGCCACCCACTAGCGCGGAATCGTACTTTTAGGCTTTGCGTCCAGCAAAGCAGTCACACCGGCCCACTGTACACGATGGCGCGGGCCGGAACCATTCCAACCCGCGCCGAACGCGAACCTGTGACAGGTGATATCTCCTGTTAGTTCAGGGCATTAGCTGCGTTGGCAGCCAACTTGGCAAACTCTTCGCCCACCAGGGAGGCGCCACCGATGAGGCCGCCGTCTACGTCTGGCTTGCTGACGATCTCCGCAACGGAATCAACCTTGACGGAACCGCCGTAGAGAATACGAATGCCTTCCGCTACCTCGTCACCGGCGAGCTCTTTCACGAGCTCGCGGATGGCGGCACAAACCTCTTGTGCGTCGTCTGCGGAGGCTACCCTGCCGGTACCAATGGCCCAGACCGGCTCATAAGCAATGACGGTCTTGGCAAGCTGCTCAGCGCTAAGGCCAGCCAAAGAATTACGGGTCTGGTTAACCACGTAGTCCACGTGAGTACCGGCCTCGCGAACGGCCAGTGGCTCGCCTACGCACACGATGGGGCTAATGTCATTATCCAAGGCTGCGGCGGCCTTTTCTGCGACGAGCTTATCGGTCTCGCCATGATACTGACGGCGCTCCGAGTGTCCCACGACTACCCAGCTGCAGCCGAGCTTGGCTAGCATTTGACCAGATACCTCGCCGGTGAAGGCGCCAGACTCATGCTTAGAGATGTCCTGCGCGCCGTAGGTGATCTGCAACTTGTCGCCTTCTACCAGCGTCTGGATGGTGCGAATATCGGTAAACGGGACCATATAGGCCACGTCGACCTTTTCGTAGTAGTCCTTAGGCAGGGAGAACGCAAACTTTTGAACGGAACCGATAGCCTCGACGTGGTCGAGGTTCATCTTCCAGTTACCTGCGATAAGTGGCGTACGTGCCATGATTTTTCCTCTCTTTTAGCAAGTGACTCAGCAGATTTTAGGCTTCAAGGACGGAGACGCCCGGAAGCTCCTTGCCCTCTAGGTACTCAAGGGAGGCGCCGCCACCGGTGGAGATGTGGCTAAAGCCATCCTCGTCCAGGCCGAGCATGCGCACGGAGGCCGCGGAATCGCCGCCACCGACAACCGAGAAGGAGCCGTTGTTTTCGGTGGCGTCGATAATAGCCTGCGCGACGCCCGCAGTACCCTTGGAGAAGGCCTCCATTTCGAAGACACCCATCGGACCGTTCCAGAAGACGGTCTTGGAAGAAGCAAGCACCTCTGCGAAGTGCTCCACAGACTTTGGCCCGATGTCTAGGGACATCCAGCCCTCTGGGATGCCGTCGAGCTCGACAACCTGGTGTTCCGCATCCGCTGCGAACTTGCTTGCGGCAATGAGATCCACAGGAAGGACCAGCTTGTCACCGAAGCGTTCGAGCAGCTCCTTGCAGTTATCAATCTGGTCTTCTTGCAGGAGGGACTCCTGGACGTTGTAGCCCTTGGCGGCCAGAAGGGTGTAGCACATGCCGCCACCGATAATGACCTTGTCTGCCTTATCTGCTAACGCCTCAATTACGCCGAGCTTATCCGAGACCTTGGCGCCGCCAAGTACTACTACGTATGGGTGCTCCGGCTTCTGGGCCACGGTGGAAAGGACGGAGAGTTCCTTTTCTACGAGCTTGCCTGCGTAAGCCGGCAGGCGCTTTGCGACGTCATACACAGATGCCTGGGCACGGTGGACAACGCCAAAGCCATCGGAGACGAAAGCGCCATTATCGGCTGCCAAAGCAACGAGCTCATCAGCAAATGCGCCGCGCTCCGCTTCATCCTTGGAGGTCTCGCGAGGGTCGAAGCGGACATTTTCCACCAACATGACATCGCCATCGTTGAGCCCGTTCGCACGCTCATGAGCGTCCTCGCCGGTGACATCGCCGGCCAAGGCAACGTACTGGCCAAGAGCCTCGGACAGAGCTTCAGCGACTGGGGCCAAGGAGTACTTAGCGTTTACCTCTCCCTTGGGGCGGCCAAGGTGCGCGGACAGAATGACCTTAGCGCCGCCTTCCACCAAAGCCTTGATGGTGGGAAGAGAAGCGTTAATGCGACCCGGGTCAGTAATGTTTCCTTCTTCATCAAGGGGAACATTGAAATCAGAACGAACAAGGACGTGACGAGATTCGACGCCTTCCTTGAGAAGATCATCCAGAGTCTGGAAAGCCATTATTTTCTCCTTCTTAAATTCGGATTGTTCACAAGGCTGTAGATATAAGAATACCGACCGCGACACAATGCCGTTTAGGCTTGCATCGGGGCCGGACTCTCATTATTAAAGCTCTAAGTTTAGAGCTTGTCTGCCACCAGGCTAGTCATACGTACAAGCTGGGAGGTGTATCCCCACTCATTGTCGTACCAGCCCAGAACCTTAACAAGGTTGCCGTTGGAGACCTTGGTCATGCCGGAGTCAAAAATGCAGCCGTGCGGGGAGGTTACGATATCGGTGGAAACCAGCGGGTCCTCGGTATAAGCGAGGGTGTCCTTGAGCTCGCCTTCAGCAGCTTCCTTCAGGGCGGCGTTAATCTCTTCAACGGTTACGTCGCGGGAAGCGGTAAACGTCAGGTCGGTAGCGGAGCCGGTGATAACTGGAACACGCATGGCGTAGCCATCCAGCTTGCCTTCCAGCTCAGGCAGTACCAGGGAGACAGCCTTAGCTGCGCCGGTGGAGGTAGGCACCATATTTACAGCAGCGGCGCGGGCGCGGCGCGGATCCTTGTGCGGTGCGTCTTGGATGCGCTGGTCGCCGGTGTAGGCGTGGACGGTGGTCATCAAGCCCTTTTCGATGCCGAACTTGTCATTGAGGACCTTTGCCATCGGCGCCAGGCAGTTGGTGGTGCAGGATGCTGCGGAAATAACATTGTGGTTTGCCGGATCGTAGGTGTCAGAGTTAACGCCATAGACGAAGGTTGCGTCTACTTCCTTGCCCGGAGCAGAGATGATGACCTTCTTAGCACCAGCCTCGAGGTGAGCCTTGGCGTCATCGCCATTGGTGAAACGGCCGGTGGACTCGATCACGAGGTCTACGTCGTATTCGCCCCACTTGAGCTGCTTCGGGTCCTTCTCCGCGGTAACCACGATGCGGTTACCGTTAACGGTAATGGATTCATCATCATGGGTAATCTCGCCATCGAAGCGGCCCAGTACGGAGTCGTACTTGAGCAGGTTAGCCAGCGTACCGTTATCGGTCAGGTCGTTTACTGCAACAACTTCGAGGTTGTTGTCGCCCTGAGCGACTGCACGGAAAAAGTTGCGGCCGATACGGCCAAAGCCATTGATACCTACGCGGATAGTCACTGTATTTCTCCTCAAAGAGTCGAGTAAATGTGCGTATGGGTATGTGCGCGGGCCCTTCGATATATTCGGTGCTTGAGAAGCGCCCGAGCGTTTTCCCTTACAATGCCGATACTACCGAGCGTTTTTTAACAGTGCAGTGCGCTAGCAGCCTTGAGAACTATCGGATGACAGATTATCCAAAAGAGCGTACACTTTCCCGATCCTTTTTATTTCTCCGCCATAAACCCGCTGGATACGCCCGAACACGTGGGTTTATGTGGACTTGACACCGTTAACGTGAAATATATCACTGTATATCCTCAAGGGTTACGCCCGCCTCTGTCCGGTCGGACATTTCCGAGCCTCAGTCCTGATGGCAATCAAGTCGACCGAATTGTTTTCGCCTCGACCATCACACGATATGCTTTCAATACTCACTGGCTCACATTCGCGTTTCAGTCCACTACATCTGTTCCAGCGCAATCGTTGGTCACCGTGAGAATGCTTCAGGTGCTCGTTATTCTTCAACGGGCAGGACCACCGTAGAACCCAAGGACGTCTCTTGTTCGAAATTAATACCTCTGCTGTGGGTGACAGCCTCGGGCTTACCGCCCTGGTGGCGATTCTCCCTCTCATCGCATTCTTTATCATGCTGCTCGGCGTCAAAGCGCGCGCACACACTTCTGGCGCCGTCGCCCTCGCAGTATCCCTTCTTATCGCCATCGTCGGCTTTTCTATGCCGGTAGATATGGCCTTGTCCTCCGCCGTGCGCGGCGGCCTTTTCGGACTACTTCCCATTGTCTGGGTAATCATTACCGCAATCTGGTTTTATGAAATCACCGTCGCTTCAGGACGCTTCGAGGACCTTCGTAAAACCTTCGACCTTCTAGGCGATGGCGATATTCGCATCCAAGCAATTCTTATCGCCTTTTGCTTTGGCGGCTTGCTAGAGGCCCTCGCCGGCTTCGGCGCACCCGTAGCCATTACCGCGACCATGATTATGGCACTCGGTGTAAAGCCCCTACGTGCAGCAATCGTAGTGCTCATTGCTAATACGGCCCCGGTTGCTTTCGGTGCGGTGGGTATCCCAGTGACCACCGCTGGCGAGGTCGCTGGACGCAGCGCTGAACAAACCCATGATATTGCCGCACTTATCTCTTTGCAGGTGCTCATCATCGCCGCCGTCGTGCCTTTCCTGATCGCCTTCATTTTGGACGGTGTCCGCGGCGTCAAGGAAACTGCGCCGGCAGCCGCAGTGATTGGCGTTTCCTTTGCCTTGGCACAGTGGCTGGCCGCAACGTTCTTTGCTTACCAGCTCACCAATGTTATCGCCTGCATCGTTTCCCTGGGCTGTGCCTTTGCCTTCCTCCGAGTGTGGAAGCCTAAGGGTGTTAAGGAGCTGCGCGAGCGCCTCGAGCTGCCCGCCGCTGAGTCGACCACCGACCTGAATGGTCGCCGCATTTGGATGGCACTACTTCCCTACGCTGTAGTAACTATTGTCTTTGCTGTTGCTACTGCGGCCCCAGCCATCTTTGGTTTCCTCAAGCTCCACTTTGCCTGGCCTTTGCTGGATGACGCGATTGTCGACGCCGACGGCAACCTCATGGACACCAGCTTCAGCTTCAACGTCTTTGGTAACCCAGGTACGCTCCTTCTACTCTCGGGCATTATCGTTGCGGTTGTCTACCACTTCTTTAATGAAAATGGCCGCTACAGTCTCAGCTTCGGGCAGCCGGTCAGCGCTTTTGGGGACGTCGCCAGCCGCATGAAGTTCTCGGCCCTCACCATCATTCTGGTGCTGGCATTGGCTTATACGATGAACTACTCCGGCCAAACGATTGCTATTGGTGAGTTCGTCTCTTCTGCAGGCGGCATCTTCGCACTCTTCGCTCCGGTACTGGGCTGGATTGGTACCGCGGTCACCGGCTCCGATACCTCCGCCAATGCCCTCTTCGCCAACCTGCAGGTAGCAGCGGCCGAGCGTATCAGCGTGAACCCGGACCTCATGCTGGCCGCCAATACCGCAGGCGGCGTTGTGGGCAAGATGATCTCCCCGCAGTCCCTCGCTATTGCGGCCACCGCTGTAAAGATGGAAGGCAAGGAGTCTGTCATCCTGAAAAACGTAGTGGGCTACTCCGTGGTCTTCTTGGCCGTTGTGTGCATCATCGTATTCTTGATGACCAACGCCCTAGGATTCCTCGTTCCCTAGGCATCTAGCTCTCCCTGGCTAGCTGGTTTCCCCACCAGCTAGCTATCACAGAGAAAACTCCCCACAGTGACGGCTACCGCTCAGGTATCCGCGCTGCGGGGAGTTGTGTATGTGCCGGTGATTGCGGCGTTTAGGACTCTTTGAAGAGGTCGTCGGTGATCGCTTGGTTAGTATCGGGGATATCAAGCTCTTCCGCTCGCTTATCGGCCATAGAAAGCAAGCGGCGAATACGCCCGGCTACCGCATCTTTAGTCATGGGAGGCTCAGCCAAGCGGCCCAATTCTTCCAGCGAGGCCTCACGGTGCTGCACGCGCAGGCGTCCTGCATCAGCAAGGTGCTCGGGGACGTCATCACCAAGGATCTCCATCGCTCGGTCAACGCGGGCCGCCGCGGTGACTGCAGCACGAGCCGAGCGACGGAGATTTGCATCATCGAAATTGTCCAAGCGCCGGGACGTATCGTGCGCCTCTCGCTTGACGCGCTTCTTTTCCCAGCTTAATCGCGTCTCCTGAGCGCCCATACGGGTCAACAGTGCCCCAATGGCATCGCCATCGCGGACAACGACGCGGTCTTCCCCGCGGGTCTCCTTAGTTTTGGCAGAAATGCCCAAGCGGCGGGCGCAACCCACTAGGGCCAATGCCGCCTCCTGGCACGGGCACGTAACTTCAAGCGCAGAAGAACGACCCGGCTCCGTGAGGCTGCCATGGGCTAGGAAGGCTCCGCGCCACGCTGCTTCGCTATCAGCGACGGTGCCGGAAATAACCTGCGGAGGAAGCCCCACTACCGCATGGCCGGAGCGGGTAATAAGGCCGAGACGGCGCGTAAGTTCCTTCGCCCCGGTGGAAATGCGCACCGTAACTCGGGATTTCTTCGTGGTTCCTGCTGGGCCCGCTACGTGACTATCAGCGGAAATCCCATAAAGCTCATCGAGTGCAGCGATCACGCGCCGCGCAATAGCGTGGCTTTCTAATTCCAACTCATAGGCCATGTTGTCGCCGGAAATATCTAGCTCGCCGGCGAATCGCAGCATCGCGGCTAGTTCGGCAGCGCGAGCGGACTGGCGTGGCACAACGACAGCCGTCAATTCTTCTTTGACCTGGTCGGTCAATGGTGTGGTCACCTAGTTCGCCCCATTTCTTTTCTCACAGTCACAAGATATACGCACAGGCCAGGGCCACTATGCAAGGCCCGGTGCGGTGAAAGGATTTCTGCCATCATACCGCGCGCGCTCAGGCACCGCGCAGTCGGCCGAACCCGAACGACGCGAGCGATGGGACTTTGCCGAGATGTATCAGCTCCGGTTGGGATCGCCAGTGTTGCGATAGTCCGAATACAGGTCGAGGAGTGCCGCAGACAGCTTCTCCGGATCGTGTTTATTGATGCTCCGACCATTGTCATCAACTTCGCTCACATCCGCGAACGTGGCACGGGCACCAAGGGACTGGGCGGCGCGCTGGATATACACGCGCTCACTATCAGTAGGCAAAGCCGCCCCGTCCACCAGAATGCGATCAATGCGCAAATCCGGGGCGTGCTGAGAAAGCACATGCAAATGGCGCTCTGCGGAAAAACCATGCGTTTCGCCCGGCTCGGCGGAAAGGTTTAAAACAACTACGCGCAGCGCATCAGACGCAGAAATGGCTTCCACGACCTCAGGCACGAGAGTATGTGGCAATACCGAACTAAACCAAGAACCCGGGCCAATAGTAATTAGGTCCGCGCGCTCAATGGCATCGAGGACATCCGGATTTGCTTTGGGGTTTTCCGGCACGATACGCACACGCCGGACTTGCCCCGGTGTGGAGGCAACCGCGACCTGCCCCCGGACTTGGCGCATGACACGGGGGTCGTCGTCAAGCCCGGCTACTTCCGCCTCAATCTCTAAGGCTTGGTTGACCACAGGGAATACCCGGCCCTGGGAATTAGTAAGCTCTGCGATGGTATCTAACGCGGCCTGGTAATCACCGAGCACCTCGGTCAACCCTGCAATCATTAGATTGCCCACCGCATGCCCCGCCATTGCACCGGTGCCTCTAAAACGGTGCTGCAAGGTACGCGCCCAGAGGTCACCCACCGGATCACTATTAGCCAACGCAGCTAGCGCCATGCGCAGATCTCCAGGCGGGATTATTTCTAGCTCGCGGCGCAATCGGCCGGAGGAGCCACCATCATCTGCAACAGTAACAATGGCGGAAATGTCGCCTGCTCCGCTCAATCGGGCGGACAAAAGAGTCTGATAAAGTCCATGGCCGCCTCCTAGGCAGACCATGTGTGAAGGATTGGTCATAAAAGCGTTAAAACTCCTGCGCTCTAGCCTCGAGCAATATCCCTGTGCAAGGTGCTGACGTCCAAAGTGTCATTGTCCCGCAACCGTGCCGCAATAGCCTCTGCTACGGCAACGGAGCGGTGATGGCCACCCGTACAGCCCACGCCTAAAGTTATGAAATTCTTCCCTTCGTGCCGGTAACCATCCAGCATGGTGGAAAACATCCTTATGAAATTATCCACGAATTCCTGTGCCGCTGGCTGTGAGAGCACATACTGAGCAACCGGCTCATCCGTGCCACGGTATCTACGCAGCTCTGGTACCCAATAGGGATTGGGTAGGAAACGCACATCAACCACCAAGTCTGCATCGCGGGGTGAACCATTTTTAAAACCAAAGGATTCAACGGTCACATGCTGCTTTTCATTTTGCATCTCACCAAACGCCGCCTCAATAGCACGCCGGAGATCATGAATGGATAGGTTGGTGGTGTCAATAATGATGTCCGCATGAGCACGCACGTCTGCTACTGCTTGACGCTCGCGTTGAATGCCTACCTTGAGGGTGTCGCCCTCCTGCAATGGGTGGGTGCGCCGTACTGAATCAAAACGACGAATGAGCACATCATCACGCGCATCCAAAAAGAGCACAGTGGGCTTCATATGCAATTCCGTGAGTTCTTCCATAATCTCTAGCAAAGACCCTGGAAACATGCGCGAGCGCACATCCGTTACGGCAGCAACCTTACCCACCGGGGTTTCTTCCTGGTTGCACAGCTTAAGCAGATCCACAATGGCGCGAGGCGGAATATTATGGGCCACATAGTAGCCCTTATCCTCAAATACTTTGGCAGCGGAACTCAACCCGCCGCCGGACATGCCGGTTATCAAAATGGGTGGAGTTTCGAAATGCGTCATGACTTTCAGTCTAGCGCTTTAGGATTCGCCGCTTCTAGGAGAATGCCGCTTATTTAGCCGCAGAACCGTGCAAATTCTCGTACACGGTCTGGGCAAGCTTTGGCCCAAAGCCATCAACCTCACAGATCTCTTCCACCGTGGCGGCCTTGAGCTTTTTCACCGAGCCAAAATACTTCACCAGATCGGTGCGCCGCTGCGGACCTAGGCCCGGAACTGAGTCGAGTACTGAAGAGCGCATTCGCTTAGAGCGCTGCTGCCGGTGATATGTAATGGCGAAGCGGTGCGCTTCATCGCGAATTTGCTGCAGGAGAAATAGAGCTTGCGAGTTTCGCGGCAAAATGACCGGCTCATCATCGCCGGGAACCCAGATTTCTTCGAGGCGCTTAGCCAGGCCCACCAAGGTCACATCCACGATGCCTAACTCATCGAATACTTCTTGAGCTGCGGCAACCTGGGGTGCGCCGCCATCCACAATGAAAAGCTGCGGTGGATACGCAAAGCGACGGCCTGCCTCGGCAGATTCTTCCGCCACTTTTTCTTCCGCGAAAGAGGACTCTTCTACTTCCTCATCCGGTTGGGCCAGCTTGTCTTCCTTATAGCGCTTAAACCGACGGCGAGTGACTTCTGCGATAGATCCGACGTCATCAGAGCGGCCATCGCCCGCTGCCTCTTTAATGCGGTAGCGCCTATAGTCCGACTTTTTGGGCAAACCATCTTCAAAAACAACCAAAGAAGCAACCACATCTGTGCCCTGAATATGGGAGATATCGGTACATTCGATGCGCAATGGGGCTTGCTCCATGCCCAAAGCCTCCTGAGTATCTTGCAAAGCCGCCGACCGGGCGGTGAGGTCTCCCACCCGCTTGAGCTTGTGCTGGCGCAACTGCTCCTTGGCGTTTTTCTCCACCGTGGCCATGAGCTGTTTTTTATCGCCGCGCTGGGGAACGCGCAGGTCCACCTGGGCACCGCGCAGTTCCTCTAAAAGGGCGACGACCTGATCGGGTTCATCCGGCAGGGCCTGCACCAAAATTTGGCGTGGGATGACTTGGACACGGCGGGACTTCATGTGCGATTCCTGGTCCACCCCGCGCCGTTTTACGTCCGCAGCAAGCGCGGCGTCCTCGCGCGCCTCCTGCTTCTCGCGCTCCACTGCATCCGAATAAAACTGGATGAGGAAATTTTGTACCAATGCCGGCAGCGCGGGATCAGGCTGGCCTTCTTCCAAGGGCTCAGAGCTAGCTTGGTCACCGGCGCGTTCTACTACCCACCCGCGCTGCCCGCGAATGCGTCCGTCACGCACATGGAAGATCTGCACCGCTGCTTCGAGTTCATCAGAGTTAAAAGCAATGAGATCGGCATCTGTACCGTCAGTGAAGACCACGGCCTGTTGCTCCATGATCTTGTCAATAGCGCCCAAGTCATCGCGCAGGCGTGCGGCGCGTTCGAACTCTAGGTTCTCGGCGGCCTGCTCCATGTCTTGGGTGAGTTTGCGGCGGACTGCACCGGTGTTTCCATTCATGAATGAAACGAGTTCATTGACGGTATCCCGGTGTTCTTCCTTGCTTACCCGGCCGATGCAGGGGGCATCGCATTTGCCGATGTAGCCCAATAAACACGGCCGCCCAAGGCGCTCGTGCCTGTTATAAACGCCCTTGGAACAGGTGCGCATGGGAAAGACGCGGGTGAGCAGGTCTAGGCTCTCGCGCACGGCCCAAGCATGGGAATACGGGCCGAAGTAGCGCACGCCCTTGCGGCGAGGGCCGCGGTAGAAAAAGGCACGAGGAACCGTTTCTCCGACCGAAACCGCGAGCATAGGATAGGTTTTATCGTCGCGGTACATGACGTTGAAGTGGGGATCAAAGCGCTTAATCCACGTGTACTCCAACTGCAAGGCTTCCACCTCACTGGCCACTACCGTCCATTCCACGGAATTGGCCGTGAGCACCATTTGGCGTGTGCGCGGGTGCAGCTGAGTGATGTCCTGAAAATAGTTCGATAGTCTCGCGCGCAGATTCTTGGCTTTGCCCACGTAGATTACGCGGCGGTTTTCATCGCGGAACTTATAGACGCCCGGGTCAGTGGGAATGGTTCCCGGAGCCGGGCGGTAGGTAGTGGGGTCAGCCAATTGTTAATCCTGTGGCATGTACTTAGCTTCCACGTCGCGGAAGCGGCGAACGTTGTCGATGACGGTGTCTTTGTCACCAGACTGCAAAGCCCAGACGGGAACGAACTCGAACTCGGGCAGCTCAAGACGCGCCATACGTTGGCCCACGGGGAAGGACAGCCCATAGACCACCTGCCAGGGATAAAAGCGGGTACCCACAATATTGCGGACCTCTACCCCATCCTCATTGGCGCGCAGGCGCGGCCGGTTAAGGGCAACCCAAGACAAAATGGAAATAAGGAGGCCCACGCCGGGAAAGGCGAATTTATCAATGGTGGTGACATGCGCGCCGGTAAAAGACACATCCAAGGTGATTCCCATGAAGAAATGGATAGCCATAACGAGGATCACCCAGCCGATTGCCACCTTACGCAAAAAGGGCGAGGTCGCCTTAAACTCCCACGGCTTAGACGTTGTCTGGGCAAAGGGATCGGCACTGGTATAGGCCAATACTTCGGCGTCGCTAAGCTGCCGGCTTCGCTGCGGATTCTTTGGGGCCTGCGCCTCGTTCATGTGCATACTCCTCTGGAACACCCCACAGTCCATCGTGGTGATCTAGCGTGGGGCGCTGACGCATTGCTAAAAGTTACTTCTCTGCTGCGTTTAGTCTACGCAACTGCAGGGCGGTATCTAAAGCCGCCATCATTGCCTCGGCGCCCTTGTTTTCTGCCGAGTCTGCAAAGCCGGCGCGATCAATGGCCTGCTGCTGGTCATTGACGGTAAGGACGCCGTTCGCTACCGGGGTGGATTCATCGAGCGCGATGCGGGTAAGCGCCTGGGTAACCGAGTCACAGACGTAGTCAAAATGCGGCGTTCCCCCACGGATAACGCAGCCCAATGCCACCACCGCATCGTATGTGCGGGCGGCCGCCTGGACAACAACGCCAAGTTCCAAGGCGCCAACTACGCGGTACTCGGCAACCTCGGCGCCATTTTCCGTAGCGGTCTCTACCGCTTGGGCGTGGAGCTGATCGCAGATCTCCGCGTTCCATGTCGCAGTCACCACGGCAACGCGCAGTCCACTGCCATCTACCTGGGCAATTTCGGGTAGGCCTTCTTTACTCATTTCTTTCCTTTCGCGTGATCTCCACAGAGCTACTAAAGATCTACTTATGCGCCTCATCCCACTGGGCAACCTGCGGAAGATCGTGGCCCATGCGGTCGCGCTTCGTACGGAGATATTCAATATTATCCGCATGCGCCGGGATTGCTAGCGGGGTGTGATGACTTGCATCCACACCAAAACCGCTCAGGCCCTCGCCCTTATGTGGGTTATTAGTCAGCAGGTTCGCGGACTCTATGCCAAGATCACGCAGGATCTGGCCGGCTACGGAATACTCGCGTGCGTCTTCGGGCAGGCCCTGTTCTAA
This sequence comes from Corynebacterium sp. KPL4072, assembly GCF_037908395.1. NCBI lineage: Bacteria > Bacillati > Actinomycetota > Actinomycetes > Mycobacteriales > Corynebacteriaceae > Corynebacterium > Corynebacterium sp. KPL4072. The sequence goes on along the minus strand of NZ_JBBMGE010000009.1, from coordinate 78,589 downwards.
GTTGGCATCGACGGTGTCCATGCCAGAATCCTGCAGCCGGTATGCCTCCAGCTTATGCAAAAGACCAATGCCACGGCCTTCCTGACCGCGCAAGTAGATAACCACGCCGCTGCCTTCCTGACTGATACGGCGCATGGACTCATGCAGTTGCGGACCGCAATCGCAGCGCCGCGAGCCAAAGGCATCACCGGTCAGGCATTCCGAATGGACTCGCACCATGACCTCACGCGCGCCGCGCAGTTGGGCGGGATCGCCTGCCACCAACGCGACATGCTCCTGTCCATCTATTTCATGGCGGTAGCCAATGGCGGTGAAATGACCATACTCGGTGGGAAGCTGGGTGCTTACCTGGCGAATGACCTGGTTCTCATTATGGCGGCGCCACTCGATGAGCTGTGCAATAGAGATCATGGACAGGCCGTGCTTATCTGCGAAGCGGCGCAGCTCTGGCGATCGTGCCATGTCCGTGGGGTCATCCTCAGAGACGATCTCACACAGCACACCGGCTGGGCGCAGGCCCGCCAATCGGGCAAGGTCAATGGAAGCCTCCGTATGGCCATCACGCTCTAGAACACCACCAGGGCGCGCGCACAACGGCACCACGTGACCCGGGCGGGTGAATTCGCCCGGCGTGGTATCAGGGTTTGCTAGCCGGCGAATAGTTGCTGCCCGCGAGGTCGCAGAAATACCGGTACTACCCGTAGCTGCGTCCACCGTCACCGTATAAGCGGTGCCGCGCACATCCTCGTTGACCGCCAACATCGGCGGTAGATTCAGGCGGTTACAATCTTCTGGCAACAATGGTGCGCAGATATATCCAGAAGAGTAGCGCACCATAAAGGCCACCAGTTCCGGGGTGGCTAGCTCAGCGGCGAAAATCAGGTCGCCTTCATTTTCGCGATCCTCGTCATCGATAACAACTACCGGCTTACCAGCGGCGATATCCGCTATGGCCTGCTCAATGGAATCAAGACGGATACAATTATCACTCGCGCTCATAAGGTAGCAGTCTAGTCCTTGCCCTCAGGGGTTAGCGCTTCGGGGTGAAGCATCTTTTCTACGTACTTGGCCAGCACATCCACCTCGAGGTTGACTTCTCCTCCAACTGGCAATGCACCGTGAATAGTGTCCCGCAAAGTGGTGGGGATAAGGGATACTTCGAACCAGTCCGGCCCCACGGCGCTAACAGTCAGCGAGGTGCCGCTAACGGCAATTGAGCCTTTTTCTACGACGTACCGGGCAAGCTCGGCGGGCAAGCTAAACCGGAGGATATCCCAGTTCTCGGAGGTAGTCCGGCTCTGCAGCGTCGCGGTGCCATCCACGTGTCCTTGCATGATGTGACCGCCTAGCCGGGTGGTAGGCAGCAATGCCGGTTCCACATTGACCGAATCGCCCTCAGCTAGGCGGCCCAAAGCTGTCCGGTCGAGGGACTCCTGCATCACATCTGCGCAAAATATATCTCCAGATAGATCCGCCACGGTGAGGCATACGCCATCGATAGCAATGGAATCCCCCAGTGCAGCCTCCGCGACGGTGCGCGGGGCGCGAATGCTCAAGCGCAAGGCGTCCGCGTGCGGTTCCATACCGGCTACGGTGCCCAACTCTTGTACTAGCCCAGTAAACACATCCAGCCTTTCTCGTTATCTGCTAATCCGAGCGCCTAGCGCACATATTCAATTAGAACGTCATCACCCAGCGCCTTCATTCCCACGCGCTGGAATCGGGTGGCCCCCGCCAGAGTCTGGGTCACGGGATGGGCGAGCACGCCACGGCCTTCCCCCAGCAACAGGGGCGCAATATAGGCAGAGATAGCATCGACCAAGTCGGCCTTGAGGAAGCTACTGGCGAGTCCGGCGCCGCCTTCTGCAAGGACGTCGCGTGCCCCGCTGGCGTAGAGCTCGTATAACGCTTCCTCGATGCTGTCGTAGTGCTCATATCCCAACTCGCGTAGGTTGCTTGCCGCATCGCCTGCCGATTCCAAATCTCGCTTGCCAATTACCACCCGGCGTGGCTGGTGTTCCCGCAAACTGCCGTCGCTAAACCGCGCGGTAAGTGACGGGTTATCAGCAAGCGCAGTGCCGGTGCCGACGATGATGGCGTCGCGGTGAGCCCTATCTGCATGCACCCAATCGCGCGCCCCTTCGCCCGTAATCCACTGGCTTGACCCATCCGCTGCGGCAGTAAAGCCATCCAGCGTCTGGGCGAACTTTAAGGTTACGTGCGGCCTGCGTGCTTTCATGGCAAAGAGCCAAGGCACGAGCGCATCATCGGCGTGCGGGGGCTTTTCAAGCTTGGCGACGTCCACCCCAGCCTCCGCCAACACACGCGCTCCACCGGCGGCCTGCGGAGTGGGGTCTGCATGAAGGTAGTACACGCGAGCCACGCCGGCATCGATAAGCGCCTGTGCGCACGGACCCGTGCGACCGGTATGCGCACACGGCTCCAAGGTGACCACGGCGGTGGCTCCTCGCGCCCTATCGCCAGCCTCGCGCAACGCCATGACCTCGGCATGCGCGCCTCCCACGGGCTGCGTAGCACCAACGCCCACGATGTCACCGGCAGTGGACACGATGACCGCGCCCACCGGCGGGTTGGGGCTCGTGGTTCCACGCACCTCAGCTCCCGCGGCCATTGCCCGAGACAGCGCTGCGGAAAGGGTACTCTCCTCTAGCTCCGCGCCCACTAGTCACCAGCCGCCAATTCACGCAGCTGATGTACGATCCCGGCGGGATCTTCTGCCTTGAATACGGCCGAGCCAGCTACAAAAGCATCGCACCCAGCCGCGGCGGCTTGGGCGATGGTGTCTGGCGAAATTCCGCCATCAATCTCGATGACGGTGTCGAGCCCCTGCTCATCAATGCTTTGGCGCAGCACCCGGACCTTTTCCAGCATCTCTGGCATGAATTTCTGCCCGCCAAAACCAGGCTCCACGGACATCACGAGCACCTCATCAAAGTGATGCAATTTATCCAGCCACGGTTCGATAGCCGTACCCGGCTTAATGGAAAAGGCAGCACGCACCCCTAGTTCTCGAATGCTCTGCGCCACATCCACCGCCGCCTGCTCATCGGCGACAGCCTCCACGTGGAAGATAATGGTATGCGCACCCGCCTTGGCATAGGTCTCCACCCATTGCTCGGGTTCCTCGATCATGAGGTGGACATCCAATGGTTTATTAGTAAGCCGATGGACCGTTGCCGTGATATCCGGGCCGAAGGACAGGTTGGGCACGAAGTGCCCGTCCATAATGTCCACATGGACCCAGTCTGCGGTTTCAATCGCCGCTAATTCCTCGCCCAAGCGAGAAAAATCAGCGGCCAAGATGGAAGGGGAAATAATCGGTGCGGACATGCCCACTAGTCTATCGCGATTAGTCAGCAGCGCGGCGCAGAGCCGCAAAGAACATAGCATCGGTACCGTGCCGATGTGGCCACATTTGCACGGACTTTTCGTGCCCCACATCGCCCATATCCGGAATGAGCGCGTGTGCGTCTAGCTCCGTCGCGCCGAGCTCTCGCACCGCGCGGTCGACGATGCCACGAGTCTCGCGCAAGTCTGGCGAACACGTGGAATAAATGACCACTCCGCCTGGGCGCACCAGGTTTAAGGCCGAGGATAAAAGCTCAAATTGCAGCTGAGTAAGCTCGGCAATGTCGGACTCAGACTTGCGCCACCGCGCCTCGGGGCGGCGACGGAGCGCGCCGAGTCCGGAACACGGGGCATCGACAAGCACACGATCAAACCCCTGACCCACGTCCGGATTGCGTCCATCTGCCACATGAACGTCCACAGGTAAATCACTTACCGTTTTTTCAATCAGCGCCGCACGGTGGGGGGATACCTCCACCGCGTCCACGTGCGCGGAGTCGATGCGGGCAAGCGCACCCATTAAGGCCGCTTTACCGCCGGGACCGGCGCAGAGATCCAGCCACCGACCAGTGTCTTCGCCCTCCACCGGCGCTTCACATACCGCGCGGGCGATAAGCTGCGAGCCTTCATCTTGGACTGCAGCCAAACCCTGACGTACCGGCTCCAATTGGCCGGGATCGCCGGACTCCATATACACGGCGTAGGGGGAAAAGCGCCCTTCCTCATTGCCGGTCACAAGTGCTAATTCTTCGGCCGAGATTTCCCCGGGACGGGCCACCAGATGCACCGCAGGCCTATCGGAGTCCGCAGCCAGGGCGGCCTCTAGCTCGCCCAGCCCCAGCACACGACTAAACGATTCCGCGATCCAGGTGGGATGGGCATGTTTGAAGGCAATGCCGGCGATTTCTCCCTCCGGGGCAAGCTTGTCCAGCCACGCCTTGGCCGACGTGCGGGTAATGGTGCGCATAATGCCATTGGCAAAACCCTTGGCCTTGACCTCACCGCTGGCTTCCACCAAGCGCACGGTGGTATCAACCGCCGCATGGGCCTCCACGCGGGTATAGAGAACCTGATACGCGCCCAAGCGCAAGGCATCAACCACAGCTGGAGAAATGGCTTCGAGGCTGCGCGAGGAGCATTCTGCGATGACGGCATCTACTACGCCGAGGGTGCGGAGGGTGCCGTAGGTGATCTCGGTGGCAAAGGCGGCGTCTCGCCCGGTGAGCTTTTGCTTACGCAGTGCTGTGGGCAAGATGAGGTTGGCAAAGGCATCGTCATCGCTCACCCGACGCACGACGTCGAAAGCCACCGCACGCGGCGCGTCCACACCAGCGGTCAGTGCAGCCTGAATCAGACTGCCTTCCTGGCGCTTGCCGGAACGCTGACCAGAAGCATGAGCCTGTCGACCTCTGCGGTGGCCGTTACGTCCACCATGTTGCTGCTGGTGCGGGCGGCCACCACGGCCTTTCGCTCCACCGGATTTCCGGGGGTCCTGCGGCTTGCCTTCCGGCGACTTATCACCAGATTTACTACGGGAACGGAAACCACCACTCATTGGAACTTCACCTCGGCATCCTTGCCTAGTCCGCGGGCCCAGTCGGCCGCATTCATCATTTTCTTGCCTGGTGGCTGGATTTTACCCAGCTGGACCGGCTGCGTTGCGGTACCAACAAAAACGGCGTTCTTTGCAATGTAGAGCTGCCCAGGCTCTAAGTGCTCCGGTACCGCGGCTGCTGCCTCCACGGGGCTTACTGGTCCCACTTTTACCCGGGCCTCGTCCCACATGGTCCATGCGCCAGGACCTGGGGTGTGCGCACGAATATGCCGGTCGATGGCAAAGGCAGGCTGGGACCACTCCACGCGAGCTTGTGCGGTAGAGATTTTCGGGGCATAGGTGGCCTCGCCCTGCTGCGGTTGTGCCTCCAACTGACCCGCCGCTAGGCCATCCATGGTGGCGACGAGCAGATCGCCGCCGGAATAGGCAAGGCGAGTGAGCAGGTCATCGGCAGTATCGGTGGTGCGGATTTCCTCCGTCACGGTGCCCAGCACCGGACCGGTATCTAGGCCTTCTTCAATGCGGAACGTAGATGCGCCGGTAATCTCATCACCGGCAGCTATGGCAGCTTGTACCGGTGCCGCGCCACGCCATGCCGGGAGCAGGGAAAAATGCAGGTTCACCCAACCATGCTGCGGCAGCTCCAGCAGGTCCTTGGTGACCAGATTGCCATAAGCCACCACCGGAATTGCCTCGGGTTCGAGCTCCCGCAGGCGGGCACGCAGGGCCTGCCCGTCCTCCGTGTCTGGACGCAAGCTGCTAGGAGTTAGCACTTCGATGCCATGTTCTTGGGCTACTGCTTTCACCGGGCTGGGGTGAAGGCTACGGCCGCGGCCCTTCCTAGCATCTGGGCGGGTAATTACCGCCACCACCTCATGCGAGGAGGCAATTAGCTTTTCCAAGGCCACAACAGCGGGCTCAGGGGTACCGGCAAAAATAATCCGCATGCGGGAAACTCTCCTATTAATCTCGTTCAAACTACTAGGCTACAACGCCGTAGCGCTGCCGCCACAGTAAGCGGGCTATGAGGCGTTAAACCACTCGGATTCACGGATGGCGCGCATAACGTCTTTTCGGTCCACGGCATCGAGGCGCTGCAGGAAAAGCACTCCATCGAGATGGTCTGTTTCATGCTGGATGCACCGAGCCATCAGCCCCGCAGCCACCATGGATAAGGGGCGGCCCTCTATATCCTGACCGCTGACAAAGACGCGGTTGAAGCGGGTGGTTTGCGCGCTAATGCCGGGAATAGAAAGACATCCTTCCGGGCCTATTTGCTGCTGCGCGCCCAACGGCGTCCAGACGGGATTAACAATCGCGCCACGCAAGCCAGATTGGGTATGCGAGCAGTCATAGACAAAAATCCGTTTGAGTATGCCCACTTGATTGGCCGCCAGCCCTACTCCCCCAGCTTCGTCCATGGTCTCGAGCATACCGTTGGCCAAAATGCGCAGTCCGCGATCGAACGTGCTTACTTCTTCTGCGCGACTGCCCAGGACAGGGTCGCCGTAGATACGGATTCCGCGAAGAGACATGGCAATCACACCTTTCTGATGCGCCGAAATAAAGCCGGCCTGACAATGGAGGGTTTCCCCGTCGAGACTAGCGCATAAGCCCTAGCCACCCGATACGGCTAACCCACGTGGATAGGATCAACCACGATACGCAGTGGCAAGTCATCCTTGCGCGCGCTACGCGCCGCGTTTGCACTGCGCAAGGCGCGCCCTAATTGGGAACGAGGCCCCAGTGGGGTGCGGATCACCAGCCGCTGCGCGGGACCAAAGCGCTGGCTATCGTAGTCGCCGGGCAGGCTATGGCCCGGGGGAAGAGGAACTGGGCCCAAAACCTCCGCATGCTCAGGAAGATCCACATGCTCAGCAAAGCCATCCAGGGACGCATCCGCACCGTCAATGGCGGCAAAGTGCACCGCAGGTGGGAATCGTACTTCTCGCCGGGCAGCAAGCTCGGCTGCGGCCGCGCCAACCATATCCCAGCGCAAGAAATGCTGAACCACGTTAAGAGACTCATCGGCAGCTACAATTACCCGGCCGCCCTTGAAATGCGGCTGCACTAGCGTGGCCGCCTGCGCCCACTTCGATAACGTGTCTTCAGTAGCACGCAGATCTTGGCGGTTGAGCAATGCACCAGCGTCCAAGAGCAGCGCCGCACCGTAGGCGCCATCTCGTACATTCGGTTCGGCGCCAGGGGTGGCGATGACTAGGGCCGGCGCATTATCCACTGCCTCGAGGATCTTATTTCCGCCAGAGACCACTACCCGGGTATTAGGAAAGGCACGGCCCAATTCCTCCGCGGTGCGCTCTGAGCCTAAAACGATGGCGCGCAGGCGCGGGGATCCGCATTCACTGCAGCGATGGCGCGCCTCGATGCGACCGCACCAGCGGCAGGTGGGCATTCCTGTCTCCTCCGCGCCGCCCTTGCTTGGCGACGCCCCCGTCGGCGGCAGCCCCAATGGCCCGTTGCAGTGCCGGCAGCGCGCCGGCGCGCGGCATCGGCCGCAGGCCAAAATTGGTGCGTATCCCTTGCGCGGTACTTGCACCAATACCGGCTCTCCCCTATCCAGCGCCTGATGGGCGGCTTGGAAGGCCTGTGCCTGAACTGAAGTGGTGCCGCCTTCTAAATCGCGAGCAATCGATAGACCGAATGGGCCTACCGCCTCAATGGCTGGGCAACGCGCCCCGATCGTTTGTTCTTTGGCGACCACATCGTGCGCCCAGCCTGACTCCACGAGGAGCTGCGTTTCCGCAGTCCGCGAATGGTTTGCCAAGACCATGCTGCAACCTTCAAAAGCAGAACGGGTGGTTAGCACTTCCCTGGCATGGACATAAGGTTTGAGGTTATCTACCAAATTATCGTTGCCATCATCGAGGATAACCGCCAGCTGTAGATGTTTTACTGGGGCGAAGGCGGCGGACCTAGTACCAATTACGATGCGCGCCTGGCCTACCAGGGCTGATAGGTAGCGGCGGTAGCGGGCCTGCGGGCCCATACTATTAGTCAGCACTGTAATCTGCTTCGCCCCTAATACCTGTCGAAGGGCGGCTTCTACCGCATCAACGCTCTTCTGGTCCGGGGCAACTAAGAGCACCCCGCCTCCGTCTAACGCCACCTTGGCCGCGAGCGCAGCTAAGGCATGCGCCCAATCATCGCCCGGGGCGATTTGCCATGCGGCACGGGCGAGCTTGCCAGACAGGATTGAATCAACGAAAGCCTCACCATGCTCATAAGCAGACCACCCCGAAAGGTCAGGCTCGCTCGTGGTACCGAGCTCCTCCCACGGGGTTTCCAAATCGGATTCCTCCGCCTTTGCGTGCCTAGGTGGAATAGCAGAGCGGATAATATCTGAGCGCACTCCGCCATAGCGGTCCGCTAGGGCGTCGATAAGCCGGGCAAGCTGCGGCGGATACACCTGGAACGGTGAGATGATGCGCTCGATAAAGCGCAGGTTACCGCCAAATTCAGAATCATGCAGGCGCTCTAGCACTATCGCATCAACCAAGCGTCCATTAAAGCGGATGCGGACCTTAATGCCCGGCTGAACGTCCTCCGAATCTGCTTCTTCTACAAGGTAATCAAAACCCCGGTCAAGGTGCGCGACCCCTAAAAGAGGCAACACCCGCACAACCGGTTTCCGGGTGGCGGGTGTTTTCTTAGGCATAAGCCCCGATTCTACAGACCGGCGGCCGCGCGCAGTGCTTCTACTAGGTTCAACTGTTCCCATGGCAGCTCAACATCGGTACGGCCAAAGTGACCATAAGCCGCAGTCTGGGCATAAATGGGCCGTAGCAGGTCGAGTTCGCGGATAATCGCGGCTGGACGCAGGTCGAATACCTGATTTACCGCAGCCTGAATATTCGCATCGCTCAGGCCTTCCTTGGCAGTGCCGAACGTCTCCACGTACAAGCCCACCGGCTTAGCACGACCAATTGCGTAGGCAACCTGAACTTCGGCGCGATCCGCCAAACCAGCGGCGACGATATTCTTAGCCACCCAGCGCATTGCATAAGCAGCGGAGCGGTCTACCTTGCTGGGGTCCTTACCGGAGAAGGCGCCACCGCCGTGACGAGCCATACCACCGTAGGTATCGACGATGATCTTCCGGCCGGTAAGACCGGCATCACCCATGGGTCCACCGAGAATGAAAGACCCTGAAGGGTTGACCAACAACGTCGTGTCTTCGGTGTAGTACTTCTCCAAGCCCGCGTCCTTAATGACCCATTCAAGGACCTCGCTGCGCAATGGGCCCTCCAGCCAAGCGCTATCAACCTCAGTATCGTGCTGAGTAGAAATCACCACGGTATCTAGGTGGGAAGGCTCATTGTCATCGGTATAGGCGAAGGTCACCTGGGTCTTGCCATCCGGACGCAGGTGATCCACGATGCCCTCCTTGCGCACCTGCGTCAGGCGGCGAGAAAGCCGGTGTGCCAAGGCGATAGGCAGGGGCATATACTCGGCGGTCTCATTGGAGGCATAGCCGAACATCAAGCCCTGATCACCTGCACCAGCGGTGTCATTTTCCTCGTCATAGTCCTCGTCATGGGCGCGGGCTTCGGTGGAGTTATCTACGCCGGCGCCGATCTCCTGGGACTGCTCACCGATGGCAATATTGACACCGCAGGTATTGCCATCAAATCCCACCTCAGAGGAGGTAAAGCCAATGGACTTTAGGGTATCACGCACGAGCGCCGGGATTTCTACATATGCCTCGGTGCGTACCTCTCCCACCACGTGAACCTGACCGGTGGTAACCAACGTCTCAACGGCAACGCGGGATACGGGATCCTTTTCCAGCAGGGCATCGAGGATGGCGTCCGAGATGGCGTCACAAATCTTATCGGGATGGCCTTCCGTAACGGACTCGCTGGTAAAAAGACGAGTTGCCACTGCAGCGTTATCAGTCACAAAAACTTCCTTCGTTCTCACTGTTGATTCGATGCTGTGGGTTTTCTACGCCCAAGCCTAATACCTCGCAATCCTAGACCAAGCGGTCTATAAATGCAATTTTAGCTGTCTACACCCGAAACATTTCATTCACAGCCGCCAAAATCTGTGCGGCGACTACTTGTTTCGAGCCATGTTCCACCCGTTGCGGCGCGGAATCTGGCCGCAAAATCCATCCCTCATTCGACTTTTGGCCAAAGGTCTTGGCCCTACCGACCTCATTGGCCATAAGCACATCGCAGCCTTTGCGAACAAACTTTTCTTGGGCATATTCCAAGGCAGACTTGTGGGCGTCACCCGTTTCGGCGGCAAACCCCACAATCACACACTCCGCCGGAATCTCCGAGCGCTCTCGTGCGGCCACAAGCCCTTTGAGGACATCCGGGTTTTCTACCAAATGTAGGGCCGAGAGTGCGTCGTCTGCTTGCCCCTTCTTCATCTTTGACTCAGCTGCCTCCGCGGGGCGGAAATCAGAAACTGCGGCAGCCATAATGATCACGTCCGCATCACGGGCCTCTTCGTGCATCGCTTCCTCCAGTTCCCGGGTGGAAACAATGTGGCGCACCTTCGCACCGCTGGGGACAGGCAGCTGCGCAGTATTCCCAGCCACAAGGGTGACCTGAGCCCCCTTCTGGGCGGCCCATTCCGCGAGCGCGAATCCCTGCCTACCAGAAGATCGATTACCCAAGTACCGCACTGGGTCCAGTTCTTCCTGGGTGCCTCCCGCTGATATGACTACCCTTTTGTCTTGCCAGGTATGTTCAACCCGGTAACCAGCCAATTCGGTGCGCACTACCTCAACAATCTGCTCCGGCTCCGGAAGGCGACCAGGACCTGAGTCCTTGCCGGTCAAACGGCCATGGGCGGGCTCAATAACCGTAATACCGCGCCGCCGCAAAGTAGCGACGTTGTCTTGCGTGGCGGGATTGTGCCACATCTCTGTATGCATGGCCGGAGCAATGATGACCGGGCACGTCGCCACCAACACGGTCGCCGTAAGTAGATCATCAGCCCGACCGGCGGCCAGTCGCGCGATAAGATCGGCAGTTGCGGGTGCAATTACCACAGCATCCGCCCGCTGCCCAATGTTAACGTGCTGCACTTCATCCACAGCCTCAAAAACACTGGTGGAAACCGGGTGGCCAGACAGGGCTTCAAACGTTGCAGCGCCAACAAAGTTTAGTGCGGCTTCCGTAGGGACAACGCGCACATCATCGCCCGCCTCCTTGAGATTGCGCACGAGGTGGCACGCTTTGTAGGCGGCGATGCCGCCGGCAACGCCTACAACAATATTGCGAGAGCTATCTTTTTCAATCACACCGCACGATGGTACCTGGCGGCACAAAGAAAGGCCCCACCCGCCGCCCCGGGAAGGTGCACCCCTAGCCGGGGATACACGTCCGTGGCGACGCGTGGAGCCTACAAGCTATTGCACGCTTGTGCGCTAGCTACTTGCCTTCCTCGTGGTCCAGCAAGCCAGCGTCAATTTCGCGCAATGCGATGGACAAAGGCTTTTCGCCTGGCTCTGGAGTAACCAGTGGGCCTACGAATTCGAAGACACCTTCATCCTGCTCTTGGTAGTAGCTATTGATCTGGCGGGCGCGCTTAGCAGCGAAGATGACCAAAGCGTACTTAGAGGAAACCTTGTCCAAAAGCTCATCGATCGGGGGATCAGTAATGCCGATCGGATCATCAAATACTGGCTCCGCCTTTGCGGCTTCAGTGTTAGAAGGGGTGGTCACGTTAGTCACATGCACCTTTACATTGATTGAAGATGGTCAAAAAGGAGGTCTATGCCTGCAGGATATCACTGATGGCAGCCACTGCCTGGTCCAAATCCTCGTTAACAACGACGTGGTCGAACTCATCCTGTGCGGCTAGTTCCTCATGCGCAGTTTGCAACCTACGGTCAATGACGTCTTGCGGCTCGGTACCGCGGCCGGTGAGCCGCTCCACAAGCACGTCCCATGATGGGGGTGCCAAAAAGACCAAGTCTGCCTCCGGCAGTGCTTTCTTAACACTCCTAGCGCCCGCAAGATCAACCTCAACGAGCACTGGGCGTCCTGCGGCCAAAGCTTCCTCTACCGGCTGAGCAGGGGTTCCAGAGCGCTGCAATCCACCGTGAATATCAGCCCATTCGAGCATTTCCCCGGCGTCGATTCGCTGCTGGAAGGCTTCTGGGGTGACGAAGAAGTAGTCGACACCATCCTGCTCCCCGGGACGGGGCTGGCGCGTAGTCATCGACACGCTAAAGTACAGCCCCTCGACGTCACTGCGCAGACGCGAAACCACGGTGGATTTTCCCACTGCGGATGGCCCCGCCAGAACGACGAGGCGACCGCGTGCAGTTGCGTCAGCCATGGTTGTAACTATTCGCCGTAACCGAAACGCTCGAGGAGAGCACGACGCTGACGCTCACCCAAGCCGCGCAGACGACGGGTCTGAGCGATCTCCAGGTCCTCCATGATTTCCTTAGCCTTGACCTTGCCAACCTTCGGCAGAGCCTCGAGGAGTGCAGAAACCTTGGTCTTGCCGATGATCTCATCGGTCTCAGCCTTTTCGAGCACGTCCTTCAGGTCGGTCTCGCCGCGCTTGAGCGCAGCCTTGAGCTCAGCGCGAGCCTTACGGGCCTCAGCGGCCTTTGCGAGAGCTTCCTTGCGCTGCTCATCAGTCAACTTTGGAAGGGCCACGGGTTTCCTCCGATTCATTAGATTGATTCTGTTACGTCTAGTACTTGGTACCAGATTACGGTTGCCTAACGCAGTTTATACACCGCGGAAAGTTATCAATAACCTTCGGGCAAACCGACTTCTGGTAATCCTAGCACTGCTCATTGAACGGTGACGATTAGCGGGTCCAAAAGCACGCCTATTTTAGCACGTCACCGCACATACCTTAAACAAAGTACCAGGTAAGCAGCGCGGCCAGTAATCTGCCACGCCGCCCCTTTTAGTCCCGGAACTCCTGCGCCACGCGATTCACCGCTTTGCGCAGGTCAGCGACAGCAGGTCCTTGTTCCAATACTGCTCGGGACACGTTCGCGAATCCCAGCGATGGCCGAGCAGAGACAATGCTGTGCACCTGCTCTGGGCCAGCACCTTGGGCGCCAACGCCTGGCAGAAGAACCGGGCCATTGAGCGCATCCAGGCGAGGTGGATTGTCCAAAGTAGCCCCAACGACTACCCCGATGTCTCCCGGCTTGTCGGCCTTGTGCGCCGCTACATTGAGCGCGGCACATTCATCGACCACTCCTTGTGCGATGGTGCTCTCCTCGCCTACTGGGACGGCTTGGATGGCACGTGCCTCCGGGTTGGAGGTAGCCGCCAAGACGAATACGCCGCGGCCGGTTTCTTCGGCCTTGCTAAACACCGGGCCTAACGCACCAACGCCTAGATAGGGAGACACGGTCACCGAATCTGCGCGCAGGGGTGAGCTATCACCTAGCCAAGCATCTACGTAGCCGGCCATGGTCGAGCCAATATCGCCACGCTTGGCATCGGCCACGGTCAGGCATCCCACCTCGCGTAGGGACGCCAAGACGTCCTCGAGGACCGCAAACCCCTGGGAACCGAAGCGCTCGAAGAAGGCAACCTGCGGCTTTACCAAGGCAGCGGTATCGCTGAAGGCTTCTACGCAGCGCATGCTGAAGGTCCGCAGACCATCAGCGGTGGGCTCCAGTCCCCACTTTTCCAGCAGATACGGATGCGGGTCTATACCCACACAGAGGCGACCACGCGCCTGGCCCGCTGCCTCAAGCAGCTCACCAAATCCCTTAGTTTTGTGGGCCATGCTCAAGCTCCTGAAGCGCGCGTACCTGCAGGTTGCCAATGCGCATCGCTTCGATACCTTGGACGGCTGCGGTTACGCCCTGCACGGTGGTTACCAGCGGGATTTCCATGTGGACCGCGGCAGCGCGGATATCGTAACCGTCGTGGCGCGCGCCTGCAGAGCCCGCAGGGGTGTTGAGAATCCAGTCGATTTCACCGTTGAAGATCTTATCCACGATGGACTCTTCGCCTTCCTTAGCCTCAGAGACCTTGGCGGCAACCTCACATTCGATGCCATTGCGGCGCAGCATCTGCGCCGTACCGGCGGTAGCGACGATGTTGTAACCCATGTTCGCCAAGCGCTGGATCGGGAAAATCAAGGTGCGCTTGTCCCGGTTGGCGACGGATACGAAGATAGTGCCCTCCGTAGGCGGCACGGCGAAGGCAGCGATTTCGCCTTTGGCGTAGGCCGCACCGAAGTTGGTAGCCAAGCCCATAACCTCACCGGTGGACTTCATTTCCGGCGACAGCAGCGTATCGAGCAGGCTGCCATCGGTCCGGCGGAAGCGGTTAAACGGCAAGACCGCTTCTTTGACTGCGATCGGGTGCTCCAGCGGCAAGGAACCACCGTCATATTCAGAAGGAATCATGCCTTCGGCGCGCAGGTCCGCGATGGTAGAGCCCATCATGACGCGAGAAGCTGCCTTAGCTAGTGGAACGCCGGTCGCCTTGGAGACAAATGGCACGGTACGGGAAGCACGTGGGTTGGCCTCGATGACGTAGAGGATGTCGTCCTTCAGGGCGAACTGAACGTTCATCAGGCCCTTGACGCCAATACCCTCCGCTAGAAGTCGGGTGGAGGTGCGGACCTTTTCGATATCCTCTGGCCCCAGCGTCATAGGCGGCAGAGCACAGGAAGAGTCACCCGAGTGGATGCCGGCTTCCTCGATGTGCTCCATCACACCGCCCAAGTAGACCTCGTTGCCGTCGCAGAGTGCGTCGACGTCGATCTCGATGGCGGAGTCCAAGAAGCGGTCCACCAAGACCGGGTGGTCCGGGGAAAGCTCGGTAGCACGCTCGATGTAGTCTTCCAGCGCCTTTTCGTCGTAGACGATCTCCATTCCGCGGCCGCCCAGGACATAGGACGGGCGGACCAATACTGGGTAGCCGATAGAGGAGGCAACCTCGCGCGCCTCAGCAAAGGAGGTGGCGGTGCCATACTCTGGTGCTGCCAATTCGGCTTCGTCGAGGACCTTGCCAAACTCGCCGCGGTCCTCAGCGGAGTCAATAGCTGCTGGGCTGGTGCCAACAACTGGTACTCCTGCCTCCTCCAACCGGGCTGCAAGGCCCAGTGGAGTCTGGCCGCCAAGCTGAACAATGACGCCGGCAACATCACCGGAAGCAGCCTCCGCGTGGTAGACCTCCATAACGTCCTCGAAGGTCAACGGCTCGAAGTAGAGGCGGTCCGCGGTGTCATAGTCGGTAGAGACGGTCTCTGGGTTGCAGTTGACCATCACGGTCTCATAGCCCTGCTCGGATAGCTCGAGGGCGGCGTGCACGCAGGAGTAGTCAAATTCGATACCCTGACCGATGCGGTTCGGTCCGGAGCCCAGAATAATGACCTTACCCTTGGAGCCCTCCGGTGCGGGGCGAACCTCGGTCTCGGCTTCCGGATCAAGCTCATAGGAGCTGTAGTGGTATGGGGTCTGTGCCTCGAACTCGCCGGCACAGGTGTCAACGGTCTTGTAGACAGGGCGGATACCCATGCGCCAGCGCAGGCTGCGTACGCCATCTTCGCCGTTGAATTCGGGGCGGAGGGCGGCAATCTGGGCGTCGGAAAGCCCAAAGACCTTGACCTCGCGCAGCAGCTCCTCGGTGAGCACTGGGGCATCGATAAGCTCCTGGCGGAAGGCGACCAACGTGGCCAGCTCAGCGATGAACCACGGGTCTACGCCGGAAGCCTCATGGACCTCGTCCACCGAGGCGCCGAGGCGCAGGGCCAATTCGATGTCGTACATGCGGCCCTCGGTCGGGCGCTCTAGATCCTTGAGTACCGCCTTGAGGTCACCAGCGCGCTCGCCGGCGAAGTACTCATCTGGCTTGGTCCAGAAGCCATTGGGCTTGTTTTCCAAAGAACGCATGACCTTATTGAGGCCCGCGATGTAGTTGCGGCCAATTCCCATGGCCTCGCCCACGGACTTCATGGTGGTCGTCAATGTATCGTCTGCGCCTGGGAACTTCTCAAAGGCAAAGCGCGGGGCCTTGACAATGACGTAGTCCAAGGTGGGCTCGAATGCGGCCTTGGTTTCGCCGGTGATGTCGTTTTGTACCTCATCCAAGGTGTAGCCGATGGCGAGCTTGGCAGCCAGCTTGGCAATGGGGAAACCGGTGGCCTTGGACGCCAGCGCGGAGGAACGAGACACGCGCGGGTTCATCTCGATGACGATAATGCGGCCATCATCCGGGTTGACGGCGAACTGGATATTGCAGCCGCCGGTATCGACGCCGACCTCACGGATAATCGCGATACCAAGGTCGCGCATCTTCTGGAACTCACGGTCGGTCAGGGTCAGCGCTGGGGCAACCGTAACGGAATCTCCGGTGTGCACGCCGAGGGCGTCAACGTTTTCGATGGAGGCCACGACCACGACGTTGTCGTCGCCATCGCGCATGAGCTCGAGCTCGTATTCCTTCCAGCCGAGAATAGACTCCTCAATAAGCACGTTGGCCTCAGGGGACGCGGCCAGGCCGCCGCCGGCAATGCGGTCTAGGTCCTCATTATTGAAGGCCAGACCTGAGCCCAAACCACCCATGGTAAAGGAGGGGCGGACCACTACAGGCAGGCCGAGCTTGTCGACGGTCTCGTGTACCTCATCCATGTTGTGGCATACCGCGGAGCGAGCGGACTCGCCGCCAATGGAGGCGACAATATCCTTGAATTTCTGGCGGTCTTCGCCGCGCTCAATGGCGTCAATATCGGCGCCGATGAGCTCAATGCCGTACTTGTCCAGAATCCCCTTGCGGTCCAACTGAACCGCCGCATTCAGCGCGGTCTGACCGCCCAGGGTGGCCAGCACGGCGTCAATGGGGTGGCCCTCTTCTTGCTCTTTGACCAGAATCTTTTCGATGTAGTCCGGCTCAATGGGCTCGACGTAGGTGTGGTTCGCGAACTCGGGGTCCGTCATGATGGTGGCCGGGTTGGAGTTGACCAGGGTCACCCTCAAGCCTTCCTCCTTGAGCACGCGGCAGGCCTGCGTGCCGGAATAGTCAAACTCGCAGGCCTGGCCGATGACGATAGGGCCGGAGCCGATGACCAGGACGTGGTTGATGTCGTTGCGCTTTGGCATAGTTTTTCTTCCTTTTCCTGGTTGTTTACTTATTCGGGGTGTGGTTAGCCATCAGTTCTTCGAACTGATCAAAAAGCGGGTTGGCATCGTGCGGTCCAGCTGCGGACTCGGGGTGATATTGCACCGAGTAGGCCATGCCGTTCTTCAAGGCAACGCCCTCCACCGTGTCATCATTCAGGCAGATGTGGGTAACCTGCGCGGGACCGAAGTCGGTATCAAACTCGGCGTCTTTGGCCGCTAGGTCATAGCCCTCCGGCGCCTTGAGCGCGAAGCCGTGATTCTGCGAGGTGATATCGATCTTGCCGGTTAAGTTATTGCGCACTGGAACGTTGATGCCGCGGTGGCCGAACTTCATCTTGTAGGTATCCAGGCCCAACGCGCGCCCAAGGAGCTGGTTTCCAAAGCAGATGCCGAAGAACGGAATCTTTGCCTCAAGCACCTGCTTGATGATGCCCACCATCTCATCGGCCGTAGCCGGGTCGCCCGGGCCATTGGAGACGAAGACGCCATCCGGGCTATAGGACTTCACCTTGTCAAAGGAGGTATCTGCAGGCACAACGATGGTCTCAATCCCGCGCTGGGAGAAGTGGCGCGGGGTCGCGGTCTTCACACCCATATCGAAGGCAACGACGGTGTACTTCTTCTCCCCCACGGCCTCAACCGTGTAGGGCTCATCCGTAGATACCTCCGCGGCGAGGTCAGCGCCCTCCATGGAGTCCTGGGACTTAACTTTCTCTAGCAGCTCCTCTACTGGACGCTGCGCATCCTCGCCGGAAAAGAGTCCGGCGGCGATAGAGCCGTAGTTGCGCAGGTGGCGTACCAAGGTGCGGGTATCGATGCCGCGAATACCGATGACGCCTTGCTTTTCCATCTCCTCGCTCAAGCTGCGCTCTGCGCGCCAGTTGGATACGCGCTGGGCGAGGTCGCGGATAACGAGGCCAGGAACCCAAATACGGTTGCCGTGGGACTCATTGTCTTCGTCATTCCACCCGGTATTGCCAATATGCGGCGCTGCGGAAACCACAATCTGGCGGTGGTAGGACGGGTCCGTCATGGTTTCCTGGTAGCCGGTCATCGCCGTGGTGAATACGGCCTCACCCAAGGTGGTGCCGGTGGCACCAAAGCCATAACCGCGGAAGGTGCGCCCGTCCGCGAGAACGAGGATTGCTGGGGTTCTATCAGTCACGTCGTGGCCTTTCTCTGCCATATAGGTGGTCTCAGTGTGCAAGGTTAGTCTTCTTCGGAGGCTGCCAAGTCAAAAGTGACGGCTCCTCGCAAAATGGTGTGGGTAACGCGGGCGCCGAACTCTTCACCTGCATACGGGTTGTTTTCGGACTTGGATGCCAGCTTGGAGGAATCAGACACCCAGTGGTGGGCTGGGTCCACAATGGTCAAATTCGCGGGCTCGCCTTCTGCGATGGGGCGACCGTGACCCGGCAGGCGGGTGATTTCCGCCGGGCGCTCGGACATGACGCGGGCGACAAAACGCCAATCGGCCAGTCCGGTCTCAACGAAGATTTTGGCGATAACGGCCAGGGAAGATTCCAGGCCCAGCATGCCTGGTCGGGCATTTTCAAACTCCACGCACTTGTCTTCGGAGCCGTGCGGGGCATGGTCAGTGGCCACGCAGTCGATGGTGCCGTCGAGCAGCGCCTGGCGCAGGGCTTCGGTATCGCGCTTCTCGCGCAACGGCGGGTTAACGCGGAAGAGGCCATCGTAGGTGCGCAGCTTATCGTCAGTCATCAACAGGTGGTGCGGGGTGACCTCAGCGGTCAGCGGGATTTCCTGCTCCTTGGCCCACTTGAGCAGCTCCACGGTTCCCTGAGTGGATGCGTGACAAATGTGCACGCGATTGCCATAGTCGCGCGCCAAGAGTGCATCGCGGGCCACGATGGATTCTTCCGCCACGCGCGGCCAGCCGCGCAGGCCTAGCTTGGCTGCGGTCTCGCCTTCGTGCGCCGAAGCACCGCCGGTCATGCGGTCATCCTCGGCGTGCTGAGCCAGCAGTACATCCATACCCTTGGCGTACTCCAAGGCGCGACGCATCAGCTGCGGGTCCTGGACGCACTTGCCATCATCGGAGAACATGCGGACCTTGGCATCCGAGCGGGCCATCATGCCGAACTCGGTAAGGGTCTTGCCCTCCAGGCCCTTGGTAATAGAGCCCACTGGGTGGACGTCGCACAGCGCTAAGGCCTGGGATTTAGCCCACACGGATTCCGCGATGATCGGCTGATCGGTCACCGGGTTGGTATTGGCCATAGTAAACACGGCGGTGAAACCACCCTTAGCGGCAGCCTTGGAGCCGGTCTCGATGGTTTCGGTGTCCTCACGGCCGGGCTCGCGCAGGTGCACGTGCATATCTACGAGCCCCGGTAGAAGAACGTTGCCCTCGCCGTTGATGACCTTAGCGTCTTGTGCCGCAACGTCACCGCCAATGGCTGAAACAACGCCATCTTTAACCAGCACATTGGTGGGCTCGCCTTCGCCATACAAGCGCACATTCTGGATGAGGAGCGGGGTGTCCGCCGGCGCGGAAAGGCGACCGGTTTCTGGGTAAGTAGTCATTTTCTCTCCCTAAGGTTGATTGCGGGTCGCGATATTAAATGCCGGCGTTTTCGCCATTGGTCAGCAGCGTAAACAGCACGGCCATGCGGGCGTGCACGCCGTTGTGTACCTGCTGCAGGACGGCGGTTTTATCCAGATCAGCCACGCCATAGTTGATCTCCATGCCGCGCAGCATAGGGCCAGGGTGCATGACAACGGCGTCTTTGTGCATTGCCGCCGCGCGGTCCTTGGACAGGCCGAAGAGGTTGGCGTATTCGCGGTGGGACGGGAAGAAACCGCCATTCATGCGCTCTTGCTGCACGCGCAGCATCATGACCACATCGGCCTCGGCGATCTCTGCATCAAAGTCATAGGACACGCGCACCGGCCAATTCTCCACCCCGAAGGGCATGAGCGTAGCTGGCCCCACGAGGGTTACCTCTGCCCCCAGCGTGTTAAGCAAATCCACGTTAGAGCGCACCACGCGCGAGTGCAGGCAATCGCCCACAATTCTCACTTTGAGACCGGCAAAGCCTTGCTCGCCCTGCAAGCCGAGTCGTTGCCGCATGGTTACCGCGTCAAGCAGCGCCTGCGTTGGGTGCTGGTGGGCGCCATCACCGGCGTTGATAACGGAGGGGCCCTTGCCCTCAGGGGCTACCCACTGGGCCAGCTGCTGCGGTGCACCAGAGGAAGGGTGACGCATGATGATCGCATCGGCGCCGATGGCGGCCAAGGTAAGGCCCGTATCCTTCAGGGACTCGCCCTTCTTTACCGAGGAGGTAGAGGCGGATAGGTTGATGACGTCCGCCGACATCCACTTGCCGGCCGTTTCAAAGGAGGAACGGGTGCGAGTGGAGTTTTCATAAAAAAGCGTATAGATGGTGCGCCCGCGCAAGGTAGGAAGCTTTTTAACTTCGCGGCCTTCGAGGGCCTCGCGGAAGCGATCCGCTTCATCCATCAGGCCGATAATTTCAGACTTATCGAGCTCCGCCATATCGATGAGGTGCTTCATGGTTATGCCTCCCCCTTCTCAGTGCCTGCGGCATCGAGGTTGACGGCAGCTCGGGTCAGCACGACTGCGTCTCGACCGTCAATCTCATTGTTATATACGGTGACGTCTTCTTCTCGCGCGGTAGGCAGGTTTTTGCCCACGTAATCCGCGCGGATGGGAACCTCGCGGTGGCCGCGGTCAACCAGGACGGCGAGCTGGATAATGTCGGGCCGGCCTACGTCGCTTAGCGCATCAAGGGCGGCGCGAATCGTGCGGCCGGAATACAAAACATCATCGACCAGGATGACAATCGCGTTATCGATACCGCCGGTAGGAATGGTGGTGGGTTGCAATGCGCGATGCGGCTTATTGAGCAAATCATCGCGGTAGAGGGTGATATCGAGGGAGCCCCATGGGACTTCTACCCCGGAAAATTCTGCGATCTTAAGTGCAAGACGCTGTGCTAGCGGCACGCCACCAGAGGGAATGCCAAGCAGAATGACCCGCGGAGCCTCCGCGGAATCGAGCGCCGTTTTTTCAATAATCTGGTGCGCGATGCGTGCAACGGTACGCGAGACATCATCGGAGCTTAAAAGCTCCAATTGCTTCGCGGTAGCGTTAGTTTCACTCATCGTGACCTCCTTCCCCGCCTCACGGTGCGGTCTTTAAAGGATGCCGATAGATGGTCTCAAAAGTGTCTATGGTGTTAGACACAAGATACTTTAGCACTCCACCCGCCATCCGGGTGAGGCAACCCAGAAAGGTACATCGACGGTGAGTTTTTCTGTACAGCACGTAGTCCCTGCACCCCGCACAGATGTCTGGGCCTGGCATACCCGCCCAGGTGCTCTCACCCGGCTCAACGCCCCGTTCGCCTTTATGACCCCAGTGCAACAAGCACAGAGCCTGGGTGATGGCACTTCGATTCTGCGCTTGCCTGGTGGCCTGCAGTGGAAGGCACAACATGTGTTGTCCCGTTACCAGGAGGGTTATTCCTTTAGTGATGAGTGCGTCAATTCCCCGCTGCGCCAGCTGACTCAGTGGCGCCACACCCACACCTTCGCCGAGGACCCAGCCGGTACCCGGGTGACGGATGAGGTGGACACGCGCGTTCCTTCCGCCGCATTGAAATCAGTCTTTGCCTATCGTCAGCATCAGCTGATTGAAGACTTTGCCTTCTTCAAGCGGCTGCGCGATGCAGGACTTAATACCCAACCATTGACCATTGCGATGACAGGTTCGCGCGGCAGTGTCGGCACGGCGCTTACCGCGCAGCTACGTACCGCCGGCCATACAGTGATCCAGCTCGTGCGTGGTAAGGCGGGCAGTGGCCAGCGCCACTGGAATACCAACCTCCCCGATCCGCACTTGCTAGACGGCGTGGACGTCCTTGTCCACCTTGCGGGCGAGCCCATCTTCGGCCGTTTTAATGAGGAACACAAGGCTGCCATTCGGGATTCCCGCGTGGGCCCTACCCGGAGCTTGGCTCGCATCGCCGGCGAAACGCCATCCGTAAAAGCCATGGTCTGTGCCTCTGCTATCGGCTTTTATGGCGCAAACCGGGGCGAGGAAGTCTTAACTGAGGACTCCGAACCGGGCGAGGGATTCTTAGCCGATGTCGTGCGCCAGTGGGAGGACGCCTGCGAACCCGCCCGCGCAGCGGGCACCCGCGTAGTCAATATCCGCACCGGCATTGCCATGTCAGGCGGCTCCGGCCTACTGCCGCTGCTCCGAGCCCTCTTCTCCACCGGACTGGGTGGCCCCTTTGGCGATGGGGAATTCTGGTTTAGCTGGGTTGCCATCGATGACCTCACGGATGCCTATTTCCGCGCCATTGTGGATGATTCGCTTGCCGGCCCGGTCAATGCGGCCTCCCCCAATCCTGTGCTCAATAAGGATTTTGTGGCTGCATTGGGCAAAGAACTCCACCGGCCGGCTATTGTGCCCGTGCCCTCCTTTGGTCCTGCGCTCTTGCTCGGGCGCGAGGGCGCCCAGGAGTTAGCCTTGGCAGAACAGCGCGTAGCCCCCACCGTGCTCACCGAGCTCGGTCATAGCTTCCGCTACTCCACTATCGACGCCGCCTTGGCGCATGAACTGGGTGGCGAAAGCCTCTGCTAGTTGCGGGCCACTCCCCGTGGACGCCCCAGACACGTTTGGCGCAGCGCCACCGGAGTGCGACGCAATTTGTCGGTCAGCCAAAGGTTGTGGGCAGTGATTCACCATCGCAGCTCTTTGCGGCAACGCGCACGTACTGCACCACCCCGATATAACTTCCGAGCAAGACCTGCGGTGTTCTTCTCCTGCCGGAAAGCACGGGTGTAGTTAGGTAGGCTAGGAAGGGTTGACCTTAACCCCGATTAGTACATGGATTGAGACTGTTTAAGTGTCTGAAGAACCAACACTGTATCCCGATACGCCGGTAGAGCCCGTTACTCTCGAGCGTATTGGTGAGATCTTTGAGTCCGAAAACCTCGAGTACCGCCTAGAAGAGCAGCCTGTAGGCGAGGACGAGACCGTACGTATCCTGCGTACCGGCTTTTCCAATGTTGCCATTGCTATGCAGGTTCGCGATAACGTCCTTGTCGCCGATTCTGTCTGGCGCGGCAACGTCCCTTCTTCTGAGGGACCAAGCCTGCTGATGGTTCTCAACCAGTGGAACCAGCAGCACTTTGCACCGACCCTGCGCTTTTTCGAATCCGCAGAAAACAATCTCGCGGTCTCCGGTGTGCGCGAAGTTAATGTGGAGCACGGCCTTTCCCGAAACCAGATTGGTTCCTTTGTGATGTCCACCCTGGACTCCATGCTGCAGTCCTTCGCCTTCGTCGAGGAACATTACCCACAGCTCGTGACCTGGGAGGAGCACAACCATGACTAATGCATCTACGGAAAATAACCTGCCAGAAATCAGCCTGGACCGCGTTATCGAGGCGATGCGCGCCTTCGATATCGAGCTGACCACAATGGATGCAGATATCGAGGCGGCCACCGCTAACCTCAATGGTCTGCCTACCATGTTCGCGGTACTAGACTCCGTTGTTATCGTTCGCTGCGACGTGCCTACCGACGCCGCCTATTCCAAGGCCGACGCTGGCCTATTCTTGGCTGCAAACCAGATCAACTCGGTAGCTTTCGGTGCGCGCGCGGTTATCTCAGAGCACGATGACATGCTCGTCGTGCGCACCGAGCGCGATATCCCCGCTGCCGCTGGTATGAATGACGAGCAGCTGCAGGCAGCCTTAAAATCTGCAGTAGACGGCGTAATTCGTGGGCAGGACGCCATGGTCTCTGCTGCAGAAGAGATGGCCAAGCTTGGCTCCGAAACTGCTGGCAAGGCCAGCACGGAAGGCGATAACTCGGGTGCTGGAGATGCCACGAGTTAGCTAAGCCCGCCAAAGAACCAAGCTCCCTGAGCCCGCCGTTCCTCACATGGAAAAGGCGGCAGAAAGGGAGCTTTTTGTGCACAATTACTCGGCGTCGAGAATGCGTTGGCGTTCTTCTTCCGGATCAAAATCCGGTGCGGGCCAAGAAAGCTCTAGGTGGCGCAGCGCGTCCACGATGAGGAACTTCAATGCCATGCGGGCGTACTTCTTATTATCTGTGGGGATGACGTACCACGGTGCCCAGATCTCGTCCGTTCGGCGAATGGCATCTTCATAAGCAGCCATGTACTCGTCCCAGTATCCGCGCTCCTCAATATCGGATGGGTCGTATTTCCAATATTTGTCCTCGCGTTCGGTGCGCTCAAGCAAGTTTTCTTTTTGGAACTGTGGAGAGATATGCAGGAATATCTTTAAGATCTTGACGTTTTGGCCGGCAAGTTCCTGCTCATAGTCCCGGATGGCTGCAAAACGGCAGTCCACTTCGTCTTCGTCTACCCATTTATGCACCCGCTGGATGAGCACATCTTCATAATGGGAGCGGTCGAAGGCCACAATCTGGCCCGGCACGGGGTCATGTTTGCGAATGCGCCACAAAAAGTCGTGCTCCAGCTCCTCCTCTGTCGGCTTACCAAAGCCGACAGTTTTGGTGCCCTGCGGGTCAAAGACCGAAAAGACATTACGGATGGCGCCGCCTTTGCCGGAGGTGTCCATTCCTTGTAAAACTACGAGCAAGGAAGGAGCGCCTTCTTCGTGGGCGCGGCCATTGGCAAAGAGACGCTCCTGAAGGTCGTAAAGCTCTTCATCGTAATGCCCGAAACGATCAGCTAGGTCAGATTTGGAGCCACTGAAGCCTGGTGTAGTGGTGGGGTCCACATCAGCGAGGCGGAAATTCCTCCCTGCCCTCAGGCCCAGTGCATCATGAATCTTAAATTTGCCCATGCCTACCATGGTACAAAAATACCGCCCGCAGCCAGCCTGGTATTTCAACCAAGCCAGCTGCGGACGGAAAATGGCTCACGCTAAGGGGCGCGGCTACTACTCGCCGGTATTACTGGGCCGAGTCTTCCGCTGGTGCGGAGGCCTCATCAGTTGCGGCTGCGTTGCCCGCAGTCTCTGCTGATTCGACCGGGGACACGGTATCCGTCGTGTCTTCATCCGCAGCAGTATCGTGCCCGTCTTCTTCTAGGCCCTGGTGTTCTGCAGACATTGGGCTTTCGGCGGAGCGGGACTGCGCCACATCGTCCAATACCGCGTGGATATACGGTGCCGCCTGCTCATTGGAGTACTGAGAGGCGATTTCGACGCCTTCTACTACAGCGGTAGCAGTAGGAATATCGGGATTGAAGAGCAGTTCCCAGACCGAAACGCGCAGGATAGCACGATCTACTGCAGGAATGCGGTGTAGCTCCCAGTCCTCGGAAAGGTAGCGAGAGATAGTCTCATCGATGACATCAAGCTCTTCCGCTGCCCCCTTGATAATGACCTTGGTGTACTCGGCAATCGGCGCTACCGCATTGCGATCCTCGCGCGCCAAAGCGATGCGGTCCTCCACGATGGCTACGGGATCGATGTCTCGATTCTCAGCTTCGTATAGGATGTCCGCGGCGCGGCGACGTGCACGATAGCGCGCGGTGTGCCGCTTGTAGTTAATGTCGCGCTTAGGGGTGTTATCAGACACAGCCAGATGCCCTAGTTGTTGACGCGGGAGAGGTACTCACCGGTGCGGGTATCGATCTTGAGAACATTGCCGATCTCGATAAACAGCGGAACCTGGATCTCCGCGCCGGTCTCCAAGGTGGCAGGCTTAGTGCCGCCGGAGGAACGGTCACCCTGCAGGCCAGGCTCGGTGTGCTCGACCTTGAGGTCTACGGAAATAGGCAGCTCTGCGAACAGCGCCTCATCCTCGTAGAAGGAAACTTGTACGCGCATGTTCTCCAGCAGGAAGCGAGCGGCATCGCCAAACTTCTCCGGCGGGAGCTCGAACTGCTCAAAGGTCTTCTCATCCATGACGACGTAGCTGGTGCCATCGTTGTAGAGGTAGGTCATATCGCGGCGGTCCACGGTAGCGGTCTCTACCTTCACGCCTGCGTTCCAGGTCTTGTCCACGGTCTTGCCGGAGACAACATCCTTAAGCTTGGTACGCACGAAGGCTGGGCCCTTGCCCGGCTTTACGTGCTGGAACTCAACGATCTGCATCAGTTTGTTGTCGATCTTCAGAACGAGGCCGTTCTTGAAATCAGTAGTATCAGCCATTGCGGTTAAACTCCCGAAATTGTGGACTAAAGGTTGAAAACAATGATCAAGCCTACCGGACAACTGCCTTTCGGGGTATTACTGGTCCCCCATTTCCGCCCCACACTTCTGCCCTATCTTGGCTAAAAGAGAAACTTCCGCAGCTTGTGACCATACGCAGCAGGTGGAGAACAGACACGTAATGGTTTTTATCCAACGATAACTGGCTGTACGGTACAGTCTTGCCGTATTAATTTTTCACATTTCTACCAAGGATTTTTGCGATGCCTTTCAAGAAGCTTTCTGCTGTGGCTACCGTGACTGGCGCAGCTTTAGCAGCACTTAGCGCTCCCCAAGCATTGGCGGCGGATGCCCAAACCGTGATGTTCGGCGATTCTATCTTCGCTAACCCTACCTATGGCCAGATCGGGACAACCTCCAGCCTGTCCCCCGCAGCAGACACTGCTCTCTCGTCTGCTACCCATGGCATTGAAGACACCCCGGGTGCACCTTCCCCGCAGGGCTGCCCGCAGGGTCACAGCAATGTAGGCCGCGAACTTGAGCGGGTTTCTGGCCAGCACGTAGCCAACTACGCCTGTTCTGCCGCGAAAGCCGCCGGCCAGTCGCACCGCAAGGACTTCGAGGAGCAGATAAACGGGGCCATTGCCAATAACGATCTCAATGGTGCGACCAAGAATGTTTTGATTCAGTTCGGCGCCAACGACCTCCAGGAAATTTTGCGGCCATCGCTGTCTTCCGCCAATCCTTATTTTGACGGCATGAAGCGTTCCATCCAGCGCGTCCGTCAGGCCGCGCCTCATGCGCACATCACCGTGGTAGGGTATCCCGCCATCTCCGCCCGTAACGGCGCCGTATGCCCAATACGCACGTCTGCGCCGGGTTCCACCGACGCCGGTTTTAATCTGGATTATGCAGGCCTAGTGCGCACCGGCGAGGACCAAGTCAATAGCGCGATGTACAAGGCAGCACGTGCCAACGGTGTCCAGTACTACGACCTACGCGCCGATTCCATCAACCATGGCATGTGTGCGCCGGATAGCACACGCTGGATTTCCGGCCAGTGGGAGTACTCCGTACCGCACAACCTTTTCAACCACCTCACGCACCTGGGCAACCGCAACGTCGCCCAGCTGCTCAACTCCAAGGTGCTCAGCCACTAGGCGGGTAGCTCGGTAAACTCCTTCGTCGCGGCGGTGATGATCTTCGGCGCGCCATCGGTAATGATAAGAGTATCTTCGATGCGCACACCGCCCTTGCCAGGCACGTAAATGCCCGGCTCGATGGTCAAGGTCATGCCCGCGGCCAGTTCGCCCTTCCCGGTCTGGGCGGCGAAGGGCGCCTCGTGTACGTCGAGGCCTACTCCGTGGCCAGTCGAGTGCACAAAGTAATCGCCATAGCCGGCGGCGGAAATAATGTCGCGGCAAGCTGCGTCGACGTCGGCAAGCTTAGCGCCCGGCACCGACGCTGCCACGCCCGCTTTCTGGGCGCGTAGCACCACATCATAAATTTCTTTAGCAAAGTCATTCGCCGCGCCCACGACGTAAGTGCGCGTGCAGTCGGAGTTGAACCCCCGCAGATGCGCACCGAAGTCGATGGTCACCAAATCTCCGTCCTCGATGACCCGATCGTCCGCACCATGATGTGGCATGGCCGAATTGGGACCGGAAGCGACGATGGTATCGAAGCTCACCCGCTCCGAGCCGAGCATGCGCATCCGGTACTCCAAATCGGCAGCCACCTGGCGCTCCGTGCGGCCGGCACGCAGCTCGCCTGCGGCCAGGAGATCCTCCAGCGCCTGATTAGCCAGCGCGGCAATTTCCTCCAGCTTTTCCAGCTCGAGTGGGTCTTTAAACAGCCGAATATCTTCAATCACGCCAGTAACGGGGACCAAGGTGACTGACTCTGGGGCCGAATCTTCGAGTTCCTTCAATTCAGATACCGTCAGGTAGTCTGCCTCAAAGCCCACGCGGACCGGTCCTTGCACATCGGCGAATTGCTGCAGGAGCACCTTGCCTACAGCGCGCCCCTGAATAGCTTCCAGATCAGGGACCTCACGGGAAATCTGCGTGGTGTAGCGGCCATCGGTAGCAACCTGTGCGGAAAGATCCTTGCGCAAAAGCAGACCACCATTGGATCCGGAAAACCCCGAAAGATAACGCACATGCGTGAGGTGGGTTACTAAAACGGCATCGATGCGCTGGCTGGCTAGTGTCGCGGCAAGCTTGCGGCGCCGGTCACTAAAGCGGGTATCTGCCAAAGCCATGATTTAATCCTCCTGGGTTGACTGCGGTGTTGAAAGTATTCACCCAGTATATCGACCTTGCCACCGCGGTCGGGCCGTTTTCTTTCCGTCCGGACCGCCACGAAGCCCAGTGGGACGCTTCTATTGGCAGAGGTAGTCCACTGCCGCAACGTAACCAAAGACCCCCAAGCCAGCAATTACACCGCGGGCAATCGGACTGAGATAGGAGTGATGGCGGAAGGGCTCGCGTGCATGCACATTGGAGATATGCACTTCGACGAATCCGGCTCCCTCCGCCACTTCAGCCAGGGCATCGCGCAAAGCCACCGAGGTATGGGTAAACCCGCCAGGGTTGATAATCACGGGATAGCCCGCATCCGCGGCGGCATGTACCTCTTCAATGAGCTCGCCCTCATGGTTGGATTGAAAACATTCCACCTCTACCCCGTGTTCGGCGGCACGCGAGGCAATCATGCGCTCCACATCGGCCAAGGTGGTTGAGCCGTAGACATCCGGTTGTCGCTTTCCCAAGCGGTTTAAGTTCGGGCCGTTGAGAACAATAATCTTCATCTTCTACTCCGAAATCGCGGCGTAGGCCGCCTCGAGCTCGTCCAAGTCAGGGCCTTCCAGGCGGGTGGCCTCCCCCACCCCGGTCAAGGCCACAAACCGGATTTTTCCGTCCCTATTCTTCTTATCATGGGTCATGGCCTCATACAGGTCGGCGAAATGGCCTGCCTTATACCGCGTGGGAAGCCCAATGCTGTGCAGGATCCGGCGGTGCTTTTCCACCAGTTGAGCGTCAATGAGGCCGCGGGAATGCGACAGGTGGGCGATAAACATCATGCCCACTGCCACCGCGTTGCCATGGCGCCATTCGTAGTTCTCATGGCGCTCCACAGCATGGCCAAAGGTGTGGCCGTAGTTCAGCGTTTCGCGCATACCTGACTCTTTCAAGTCCTGGCTTACCACGGCGGCTTTTACTGCAATGGAGCGCTCTATTAATTCTGGCAAGAAGCCCTGCGGGTCCACGCAGGCCCCAGGGTTGTCCTCATAGCGTTCCAGAATTACCGGGTCATGGATGAAACCAGTTTTGATAATCTCTGCCGAACCGGCAACGATTTCCGCCGCAGGCAGGGTGTCAAGGCGCTCTAGGTCCACAAAGACGGAATTCGGCTCGTGAAAGGCGCCGACAAGATTCTTCCCGGCCGCCGTATTGATGCCGGTTTTGCCGCCCACGGCGGCATCAACCATGGCCAATAGCGTGGTAGGCACCTGGATAATCTTGATGCCACGCATCCACCCAGCCGCCACAAACCCCGCCATATCGGTGGTGGCACCACCGCCTAGGCCGATGATGACGTCACGCCGGTTAAAGCCGTTCTCCCCCAGCTTGTCCCATACACCGCCAACGACGCTGAGCTGCTTGGCCGCCTCAGCATCGGGAACCTCAATGAGCACGGGCACGACCCCCTGGGTCCCAACGAGTTCCGCTAGGTGCTCGGCGGCGGCGCGCAGCGGCGGTTGGAAGACAATGCCTGCCCGGCTAGCGCCAATCTCCGCGCAGCGCTGCGCGATGTCTTCATTGAGACCGGCGCCAATGCGAACTTTATAAGGCTGCGGTCCATTAACGGCAATGGTGGGCATGGTGGTCCTTTCCGTTCGCCGCCGAGGCAGTGTGGCGAGGAACAAGTACGAGCGCAGCGGGCAGCTAAAGGGTATCGAGGAAACCGAGAATATCGCCTACTACCTGCTGCGGGGTTCGGGTATCTGTGCGCACTCGATAATCGGCAACCTCCTGGTAATACGGGCGCCGCACGTCCACTAGGTTTCGGTAATGTTCGAGGGGGTCAGCGGCTGCAAGAACCGGCCGATTGCTATCACCGGAGGTGCGCCTTGCTCCTTCTTCAGGGGAAATATCCAAAAAAATTACCGTGTGCCGCTCCAGGAGGTCACGAGTGGACTCCGTGAGCACTGCCCCGCCGCCGAGACTTACGACCCCATCGGTACGCAACGCGGCCGCAACGTGTTGCGCTTCAAGCGCACGGAAGTCCTGCTCACCGAGCTCGCTAAAGACTTCCCCGCAAGGCTTTGCTTGTGCCTGTTCAATAAGGTGGTCAGAGTCAGTAAATTCACAGCTCAGGGCATGGGATAGGCGGCGGCCAAGTGTGGATTTACCCGCGCCTGGCGGGCCAACCAAAACAACGCGTGGGCGGGGTTGGCCCGTAACGGCGGTTGGGGTGGTCATAACTTACTCCTGGTCAAAAGCAAGGCGGTCCGAAACGTATCTATCATACGCGGCAATAGCCTGAGAGGTTTCTTCGAGGCTATCTCCGCCGAATTTCTCAAGCACAG
The DNA here is from genome assembly GCF_037908395.1 of Corynebacterium sp. KPL4072. NCBI lineage: Bacteria > Bacillati > Actinomycetota > Actinomycetes > Mycobacteriales > Corynebacteriaceae > Corynebacterium > Corynebacterium sp. KPL4072. The sequence goes on along the minus strand of NZ_JBBMGE010000009.1, from coordinate 47,827 downwards.
CGCGCGCAAGAACAAGGGCAACCATGGCTTCTGCTACGACGCCGGCCGCCGGAACCGCGCAGACATCGGAGCGCTGGTGAATGGCAGTTGCCTCGGCGCCGGATTCCATATCAACGGTGCGCAATGCGCGCGGGACGGTAGAGATTGGTTTCATCGCCGCCCGCACACGAAGCTGCTGCCCATTAGTCATGCCGCCTTCGAGGCCACCTGCGCGATTGGTGAGGCGGGAAATGCCCTCAGCGGTACGCACCATTTCATCGTGAGCAGCGGAGCCGCGCCGACGAGCCTCTGCGAAGCCATCACCGATTTCCACTCCTTTGATAGCCTGAATGCCCATCAAAGCGCTGGCTAATTGCGCATCCAAACGGTCATCGCCGGAAATGTGCGAGCCCAGTCCAATAGGCAGGCCATCTACCACGACTTCGACGATGCCGCCCAAGGTATCGCCTTGTTTCTTGGCGGTTTCGATTTCTGCAATCATGGAGGCCTCTGCCTCCTTATCACAGGCGCGCACGGGTGAATCATCGATAGCCTCGATGTCCGCGAACGCCGGCGCAAGGCCCTCATAAGGCTCAGAAGCCCCAATAGAAATGACGTGGGAGAGTACCTCGATGCCGAGGGTCTCGCGCAGGAAGTTGCGCGCGACGGTAGCGGCAGCCACACGCGCTGCAGTCTCACGCGCGGAGGAACGCTCTAGAATGGGGCGCGCTTCACTATGGCGGTATTTCACCATTCCGGCAAAATCCGCGTGGCCTGGACGCGGCCTAGTCAGGGCTGCACCTCGTCCAGAATTCATGGCCTGTATATTTTCTTCATCGTCCATATCCAGTGGATCGGCCGACATGATGGTGGTCCACTTCGGCCACTCCGTATTGCCAATCATTATGGCAATAGGGCTACCCAGAGTCAGCCCGTGGCGGACTCCGCCCAGCACGGTAACCTCATCAGCCTCAAACTTCATGCGGGCGCCACGGCCGTAGCCAAGGCGGCGCCGGGAAAGCTGATGCGAAATATCGGCGCGGGTAATTGGGACCCCGGCGGGCATGTGCTCCAGCAGAGAAATAAGAGCCTGGCCGTGGGATTCACCTGCAGTAGTCCAACGAAGCATGCGGGTATTATCGCACGATGAGGCCAATCCGGTATGAACTTGGCCCCGCAATATATTCTTCCACCCCCTCAAAAAGGGTAAACACAAGCCACGACGAGTGCCGCCGCCAATAACATCGCGGGGCCATGCGCGCTTTCTTTCTGCCCAGCACACACAGACCAGACGAACGTTAACAGGGACGCGCAGCCGCTCGCCGCCACCACCCCTATGAACCCAGCAGCATGCCCTACCAGCATCCCTAAGGGCACGGCCAGCTTAATATCGCCGCCGCCCACCCCTGTATGGGCCAGCCCAAGCACGAGATATATCCCCGGCCACCACAGCCCGCCCCAGTTGGCAAGTACAAGTGACAACGCAGCGGCTGGCAGCGTCAACCAGTCGGGCAAGCGGCGATGCCGAAAGTCCCACCAAGACAGTGCCGCGGCCCAAAGGCAATAAACAATTCCCCCAAAGATCAACACGGGACTTAGAGTAAAGCGAGGTACCGCCTAGCGCTCGAGGCTTCCACTCAGAGGGCGAATTGTGCAGCGTGAGCCAGACGCGAAGGATAGCCCGCACTTGTCCAGGCCTCGTTTTATTTGACAGTTTGCGACCGCCGCTGCAATTCCTCATTCAATGCATTTAGCATCTCTTCCCGCGGTGCGGCCACCCCGGTAAATTGCTCGAACTGGCTAAATGCTTGATATGCGAGCATGACATGTCCGCCGACGGACTTGTACCCGTTGGCCGCCGCGCACGTGGTCAGCGGCGTGGGCCAGGGATCATAAATGACGTCGAGCACCGGTGCGTGGGCGATGTCGAAGACGCAGTCCTCCACCGCAGCGGCGGGAACGGTGGATACAATGACATCGGCTGCGCGAGACAGTGCAGATAGGTCACCATCGAAACCGGTGAAAGAAAGCTCCAGTCCCAGCTCTTGGGCAAGTGGCCGTAGCTCGGCACTACGGTCCGAGCGATTGAGCACGGTGACGGTAGACACTCCGCGCTCAGCCAGCGCCCACAAAGCTGGACGCGCTGTGCCCCCAGCTCCAATGAGCATCGCGTGCCGTGCGGGGGAATCCCCCAAAAGTTCTATGAGCGCGCCACGCACGCCTTCGGTGTCGGTATTGTCTGCAAACCACCCTTCTTCTTTACGCACCAGGGTGTTTGCGGAACCTATCAGCTGTGCGCGCTCGCTTACGGTATCCGCAAAGCGGAGGGCGGCGAACTTACCCGGCATGGTGACGGAGAACCCTACGAACTCAGGGGTACTCCCCCTCACCAGATCCGGCAAGCCCTCCGCAGCCGTTTCAAAGCGGGTGTAGTCCCAACCTTCGAGCCCGGCAGCCTCGTAGCCAGCATTGTGGAGCACCGGAGACAGTGAGTGCTCGATGGGGCTACCAAGGACTGCCGCACGTGGCATCGGTTCTACCTCTTCGTGGTTTTGCGACTTTATTTGGCGGGCTGCTCGGCAGCGGCGTCGCCGTTGCCGGAACCAGCGCCCTCCCCTTCGCGCTTGGAGTCAAGCACGCCGGAGCGGATGGCGTCATCAACGCGGCCCAAGTGCTCATCGTAGGTATCGGAGAAGACGGTGGTGCCTTCTTCGTCCACGGTGACAAAGAACTTCCAATTGCCCTCAGCAGGCTGCTCCATGGCCTTGATTGCATCATCCGAAGGAGAAGAAATCGGGGTATCCGGCAGGCCCTCCTTTGCGTAGGTATTCCACGGAGTCTTCTCCTCACGGGCCTTATCGGTGGTGGCCAGCTCAACGTCTTCCAAGCCATAGTTCACGGTGGAGTCAAACTCCAAGCGCATCGGCTCGTCCAGACGGTTGAGGATGACGCGGGCGACCTTGTCGAACTCACCTGCTGGCGCCTCGCGCTCCACTAGGGATGCGGAAGTAAGCAGCTCATAAGGGCTCAGACCGATAGCCTGGGCGCGTTCTTCGATCTTGGTCTCGTTGTAGCGCTTGGTAGAGCGGGTAATGAGGTCCTTCAAAATATCCTTGGCCTCCATATTGGGGTCCAGGACGTACTGGCCTGGAGCGATAAGGCCCTCAATGCGCTTAGGATCGTTGCCGCGCTTGTTGATGGCCTCGAGTGCCCACTGTGGCGCACCCAGCTCAGCAGGATCAGTTTCCGCAGCGACCTTTTCTAAGTCTTCCTTCTTCAGGCAGTTGCCATCGTTGCAGCTGACCTCAGAAATCAAGGAGTAGATGCCATAACGAACGTCTCCACCAACAACCTTGACGTCCTCCAAGGTTGCGCCGCCTTGGACTTCGAGCATGTCGACGCGGTTATTCTTATCCAATAGCGCCTCTACCGCGGCGTTGGCACTCATCTCTTCCTGCAGACGGTAGAAGCCAGGTTGGATTTGGCTTGCGCTATGGTTCATAGACGCAGCAGAGTCAAAGGCGTCTTGGGTCTTGACCACATTCTTTTCCACCAGTGCAGGACCGAGCTCGGACATCGACGAGCCTTCCGGCACCTCCACCAGCTGGGTGGTACCGTTGCCGGTTCCCTCATAATCGGCAGAGGTATTGCCGAGACGGAATCCGATGTAGATAAGGGCACCAAGGATAACGATGATCGACGCAATGATAACGGCAATGCCGCGCTGGCGGCGCTTGACGTGTTTCGGCTCCATCGATCGACCGAGACGTTCTTGATTACGGCTCACTTGTTTTAGTCTCCTGAGTTTGAAGGCTGATCTATTGCATCCCTTGGACGGAGAGCGTTTGCACGCCCGTCCAACCATGTCTGCAATATCTCCACCGCTGCTGCTTGGTCGATGACTTTACGGCCCTTCTTCTCGGACACGCCTGACGCGCGCAGCGCGGTGGTCGCTGCCACGGTAGTCAAACGCTCATCAGCCAAACGTACTGGTGGTGGAACTTTATCCATATTTGCATTTCGATTCAACCGACGGCGGATCCGAAACGCAATTTCTTTAGCATGTTTTACGCTTTTTGAGCCATTTCCCTGCAAATCTCGTGGCAGCCCCACGATGACCTCGACCGCCTCATAAAAATCAATCAATTCTAGGATCCGGTCGATATCACCCTTATCGCGGTCCTTAAACCCGGTTTCGCGGTGAACGGTCTCCACTGGGGTGGCAAGCGTTGCTTCCCTATTGGACACTGCTACGCCGATGCGCACAGTACCGACGTCAAGCGCGAGCCGGCGGCCCTGCCCCGGATCATCAACCCCGGGGATATCTGGTTCCACTTGTGCCACGTTCGAACTCCTACAGGGACTCGAGCATATCCTCGACGGCGGCAAAGCCGCGCTCTGCACCTGCAGCTGAAGAACCGGAGCCCTGGGCCATGTCCGGCTTACCGCCGCCGCGGCCATCAACGTACTGGCCAAATTGCTTGACGACGTCCCCGGACTTCACACCGCGTTCGACGGCCTTGTCGGTGGCTGCCACGATGAACGGGAACTTGCCCTTGTCCTGGGCGCCCAAGACGATGACGGCTTCTTCCTCGCGCAGGCGGTTACGCAGGTCCGTAGCCACGGTGCGCAGGTCCCCACCGGTGGTTCCATCCGGCAACGTCAGCGCAATAACCTTGAAACCATTGATGTCCTTGGCGGCGCCGACGAACTCGGAGGCACGCGCAGCCAGCTGCTGCTTGCGCAGGGTTTCGATTTCCTTTTCTGCTGCTTTGAGCTTCTCAGATAGCTGAGCAATGCGCTCAGGCAGGTCCTCGGTCTGTACCTTAAGCTCGCGGGAGACTCCTTCCACCAAGGCGGTTTCCTTGGAGTAGTAACGGAAGGCATCCATACCGGAGTAAGCCTCAATGCGGCGAGCGCCAGAGCCTACGGAAGATTCACCCAGCACGGAAACCGGGCCGATTTCAGCGGAGGATCCCACGTGGGTACCGCCGCATAGCTCGATGGAGAACGGTCCGCCGATTTCTACCACGCGGACTTCCTTGCCGTAGTTCTCACCAAAGAGCGCCATGGCGCCCATGGCCTTAGCCTCTTCCAAGGAGGTCTCGATGGTGTTGACGGCAAAATTGGAGTCAATTGCCTGGTTGGTAATCAAGGCAATTTCTTCCAGCTGGGCCTGGCTGAGCTGTTCGGTGTAGTTGAAGTCAAACCGTAGGTAACCCGGGCGGTTCATAGAACCAGCCTGGACCGCGGTGGGGCCAAGCACCTGGCGCAGTGCGGCGTGAATGAGGTGCGTAGCAGAGTGAGCCTGGGTAGCGCCGTGGCGCCACTGCTCGTCGACGCCCGCCTCAACCGACATGCCCAGGTCTAGGCCGCCAGCCGTAACCGTGGCTTTGTGGACCCACAGCTTCTTGCCAATCTTTTGGACGTCATTGACCTCCAGCAAGGACTCGCCGGCCACAATGCGCCCGCGATCAGCCATCTGGCCGCCCGCCTCGGCATAAAGTGGGGTGTGGTCCAAAATGACCTCGACCTCTTCACCCTCGTGGACTTCATCGACCTTTTCTCCGCCGCGGACAAGGCCGATCACGCGGGCGTCGGAAGTAAGCTCCTCGTAGCCGGTGAAGACGGTGGGGTTATTGTCTACCCAGTCGCGGTAGAGGGAAAGGTCAGTGTGCCCGTGCTTCTTGGCCTGGTTATCGGCCTTGGCGCGGCGGCGCTGCTCACCCATGGCATCGTTGAAGCCATCCATGTCCACCTCAAGGCCCGCTTCCTGGGCCATTTCCAGCGTCAAGTCGATGGGGAAACCATAGGTATCGTGCAGCTCAAAGGCCTTCTCACCAGGCAGGACCTTTGCGGTCTTCGCGCGAGAGGTGGACTTGAGCTCCTGCACGGCATCGTCGAAGAGGCGGGTTCCGGACTCCAGAGTCTTGAGGAAGGCCTTTTCTTCGTTGACGGCCACGCGCAGAATGCGCTCACGGTTGTCCGCAATCTCCGGATAAGACGGAGTCATGGTATCCATGACCGTGTTCATGAAGCGCTCCATGGTGGCACCGGTAGCGCCCAGCAGCTTGGCGGAACGGATAATGCGGCGCAGCAGGCGACGCAGGATATATCCGCGGCCCTCATTGCCCGGGGTTACGCCATCCAAGATGAGCATCATGCCGGTGCGGGAGTGGTCCGCTACCACTCGGAAGCGGATATTGTCTTCCTGAGAGGCTTTATCGCCGTAGGTGGCACCGGTAAGTTCCTCAGCTACGTCAATGACTGGACGCAGCAGGTCTGTTTCGTAGACGTTGTCTACGCCCTGCAAAATGCAGGCCACGCGCTCGATGCCAAGGCCAGTATCGATGTTCTTCTTGGGCAGCTCGCCAACGATTTCAAAATTGCCCTTACCAATGCCCTCGCCGCGTTCGTTTTGCATGAAGACCAAGTTCCAGATCTCCATGTAGCGGTTATCATCGGCAATGGGTCCGCCGTCCTTGCCGTACTCAGGACCGCGATCGAAATAAATCTCGGAGCACGGGCCACATGGTCCAGGGATACCCATGGACCAGTAGTTATCCTCCATGCCGAGGCGCTGAATGCGCTCTTCAGGAACGCCAATCTTATCGCGCCAGATTTCGGCGGCCTCATCATCATCCAGGTACACCGTCACCCACAAGCGTTCTGGGTCTAGACCAAAACCGCCCTCCTCAACGGAGCGGGTAAGCAAGGTCCAGGCATTGGTGATGGCACCTTCCTTGAAGTACTGGCCAAAGGAGAAGTTTCCGGCCATCTGGAAGAAGGTGTTGTGGCGGGTGGTAATGCCCACCTCTTCAATATCCAGGGTGCGCACGCACTTCTGGATAGAAGTGGCGAGCCCCTTGGCAAAGGGTGGGTTCTGCTGGCCCAGGAAGTAAGGCTTGAATGGGACCATGCCCGCGTTTACGAAAAGCAGGTTAGGGTCATCCAGGATCAGCGAGGCACTTGGTACCGCCTCGTGACCAGAATTGACGAAGTGCTGGGTAAACCGTTCCCGGATCTCATGAGTCTTCACGAGCAACAATCCTAACTGTATGAGCTTTCATCTTCTATCGAGAAGTTTCTAACCCGCCCAACTTTACCCTTCGCCGCACCGCAATTTCCCTTGGGTAGGTATCAGCGCGGCCGGCGAGCGTTTTTACCGGGAGAACGCTTGCCGCGAATAATGCTGCGCAAGCGGCCTATATAGTCATAAACGCGCTTTTCAGCTCCATGATCGGTGGGTTCATAATATACGGAGCCTTCCAACTCATCGGGCAGGTATTGCTGTTCTACTACGCCGCGGGGATCATCGTGGGGGTAAACATAGCCCACGGCATTTCCCATCCGCTTTGCGCCCTCGTAGTGTCCATCGCGCAGATGCGCCGGCACGTGGCCCACCTTGCCGGCGGCCACATCTGCCTGGGCCTGCGTGATGGCGGAGATTACTGATGGAGACTTCGGCGCGGTGGCCAGATGGATGGTGGCCTGCGCCAAGGGAATTCTCGCCTCCGGCATTCCGATGAGCTGTGCGGCCTCGGCCGCCGCCACAGCTACCTGGAGCGCAGTGGGATCGGCCATACCGATGTCTTCGGAGGCATGCACTATGAGCCTGCGCGCTATAAAGCGCGGATCCTCTCCCGCTTCCACCATGCGGGCTAGATAGTGCAGCGCAGCATCAACATCGGAACCACGAATGGATTTAATAAACGCAGAGACCACATCGTAGTGTTGGTCGCCGTCGCGGTCATAGCGCACGACCGCCTTATTGACGTTGTCTGTGACCGTCTGTGCGGTAATTTCCCCGCCGTCGGCGACCGCCTCGGCCGCCGCCTCCAGGTAGGTCAATGTGCGCCGCGCATCACCGCCGGCCAAAAGAACTAGCTGCTCCAAGGCCTCGTCGGCGATCCGAATCTTGCGCTCGCCCAAGCCTCGATCGCTTTCTAGCGCGCGCTTGGCGACGCCCCTTAGGTCGTCGTCGCTTAGCGAATGCAGCTGCAAAAGCAGCGAGCGCGACAGGAGCGGCGCCACAACGGAAAATGAGGGATTTTCCGTCGTCGCCGCCACGAGCAGTACCGTGCGGTTTTCCACGGCCGCGAGCAGCGCATCCTGTTGGGTTTTAGAAAATCGATGTACCTCATCGATAAAAAGCACCGTCCGGCGCCCGTGAATGAGCTCTTGCCGGGCGTGGGTGATGACCTCGCGGACCTGCTTCACGCCCGAATCGAGCGCGGATAGACCCACAAAATTCTGCCCCATCTGGCTCGCAATAAGAGAGGCAATCGTGGTCTTGCCAGTACCTGGCGGGCCATACAAAATGACAGAGGCCTCCCCTGAGCCTTCCACTAGGCGGCGCAATGGCTTGCCAGGAGCCAAAAGGTGGTCTTGTCCGACCACTTCATCCAAGCTCTGCGGGCGCATGCGCGCCGCCAGCGGCGATCCTGCGTGGGTGGCAAAGAGGTTCTTCCCAGGCAAAGACGCGGCATTGTCCCCGGGAGCGGGCCCGCCAAAGAGTGAGTCTTGAGACACTAAAAACCTACCTCCTAGCAGTGTGCGGGCACATCAAAGTTATCTATTCATCATCCAAGCGGCGCGCAATTGCGCTGCCAAACTCTGCGATGGGTGCGCAGGCGGGGCCGTCGCAGCGCGCGGCATAGCGCGACAGCGCCTCAAAGGTTTCGTACAGATCGCGGCGTACCAGCAATTCATCTTCCGTAAACGGCCCGTGATCGGCCGGGCGCAAGATCGAATGCTGCGGATCGTGGAAGACCTCGGCTTCTCCCCTGACCAAGGCCACCAGCCCTTCAATGCCGCCTGCTTGCATGGTGGTCACGCTCGACAGCGCCCAGCCGATTAGTGAAGCCACGATGAGTCCATGGATCTCTTCCGGATCAGAAAACAGCGGCCACACGTCTGCTACCGCACGAGACCAGGCGGAGATAAAAATATCTGCCTCCTCGTCCGTAATCGGCTTAGAAAACAGGAACTGTGGGAAACCGGCAATAACGCAGGCTACATCGAAGCCCACATTGCGGAATCCCGCCCATTCATAATCCAAGAAGTGCAGGTGCTGCGAGACGATAATATTATCTGGAGAAAGGTCAAAGGGGGTAAAGGCCCGGTCTTTTCCGGAGGCCAAAGACCTGGCTGCTTGCCTTGCTAACTCACGGAAGCTTTCGGGGGCTTCGAGCCCCGCCGTATCCAGCAAATCAAGGCCGATTCCGATGGAGCCTTCCAATGCCTCATCACGCACGGATTGGTGCGGGGCCAATTCCGGGTTTTTGCGCAACATGCGGCTAAGCAAGGTTTCATAATCCTGCTCATGCCCGGCGGTCCCCGCATGCATGTGGCCCAGTGCGCTGCCCAGCGAGCGCAGCACTCGGACGCGGTCGGCATCGGTGGATTGAACCAGGACATCGGCAAGCGTTTCGCCCTCTCCTAAGTCCGTCAAAACGATAATGCGCTTATCTAAATCATGAGCGAGCAGCACCGGGCCAGGGCGCACATCTTCAGATAACGCGGTAGTAAATTGATAAGCCACAACCTCACGCAGCATTGCGGCATCATCAACGCCATAGCCTGTGACCGGGTTGTATTTAATGACTACCGAGCGGTGAGGCAGGAAGGCGCCGGGGGCAATCCTTGCGCGCAGGACCATTGCATTGCCGGAGCCGTCCAAGCGCTCGACGCTCGACATCTCCGGGGTGCCACCAAAACGGCGCGACAACATCTCCGAGGCGGCCTTGATGACGTCCTCGGGCGATAGCACAGTATCGTTTTCATCCATAGTTCTATCCAGTATGCCCCCTCACACCAAAGCGGGGTCACAAGTTCGCCCGCAGCGAAAATGGCCACGGCCTACGATGTGCCCCGCACGGTGTGCCTTAACAGCTGAGGTTCAAGCTAGCTGCTTACTTCTCCTCAGCAGTCTCTCCCGCAGTGGAACCGGCCTTGTCCTGTTCCTTCTTCTTTTCCGGCTTGTAGTCTACGCCGGTTTTCTTGCGCTGTGCGGCAGGGATTGGCGCAGGGGCGTCGGTAAGCGGGTCTACGCCGCCGCCGGACTTCGGGAACGCAATGACGTCGCGGATGGAGTCGAAGCCGCCCAGCAGGGAGACAATGCGGTCCCAGCCAAAGGCGATGCCGCCGTGTGGCGGGGCGCCATAAGAGAAGGCATCGAGCAGGAAGCCAAACTTCTCCTGAGCTTCCTCGTCCCCAATTCCCATGACATCAAAGACGCGCTTTTGCACGTCTTCCTGGTGGATACGGATGGAACCGCCGCCAATCTCATTGCCGTTGCAGACAATGTCATAAGCGTAGGCGGTAGCCTCGCCCGGGTTCTGGTCAAAGGAATCAATCCACTCCGGCTTCGGGGAGGTGAAGGCGTGGTGGACCGCGGTCCACTTGGAGTGACCCAAAGCGACGTCGCCGGAAGCGGTTGCGTCGGCAGAAGGCTCGAAGAGCGGGGCATCAACAACCCATGTAAAGGCCCAGTCGCCTTCCTTGATAAGGTCCAGCTTCTTTGCAATCTCGCCGCGCGCAGCACCCAGCAGGGTACGTGAAGACTTGGTGTCGCCAGCGGCAAAGAAGATGGCATCGCCTGGCTTAGCGCCGACGTGCTCTGCGATGCCCTCGCGCTCGGCGTCGGTAATGTTCTTAGCTACCGGGCCGCCCAATGTGCCGTCCTCACCCACGGTGATATAAGCCAAGCCCTTCGCACCGCGCTGCTTAGCCCAGTCCTGCCAAGCATCGAACTGACGGCGCGGCTGGGAGGCGCCGCCCTCCATAACCACAGCGCCCACGTATTCATTCTGGAAGACGCGGAAGGTGGTGTCCTTGAAGAACTCGGTGCACTCTACAATCTTGATGTCGAAGCGCAGGTCTGGCTTATCAGAGCCGTAGTACTTCATCGCATCAGCGTAGGTCATGCGCGGGATAGGAGTCTTAATCTCGTAGCCAATGAGCTTCCACAGCTCGGTAACGATCTCTTCTGCCAAGGCGATGACATCGTCCTGGTCTACAAAGGACATCTCCACGTCCAGCTGCGTAAACTCCGGCTGGCGGTCGGCGCGGAAATCCTCATCGCGGTAGCAACGAGCAATCTGGTAGTAGCGCTCCATGCCAGCGACCATGAGCAGCTGCTTGAACAGCTGCGGGGACTGTGGCAGTGCGTACCACGTGCCTGGCTTCAAGCGCGCTGGCACCAGGAAGTCACGCGCACCCTCCGGGGTGGAACGAGTCAAGGTCGGAGTCTCAATTTCTGCAAAGTCATGAGAATCCAGCACCTTGCGGGCTGCACGGTTAGCGGCAGAACGCAGGCGCAGGGCCTTCGCCTGGCGCTCACGGCGCAGGTCCAAGTAGCGGTACTTCAAGCGAGTCTCCTCGCCTACCTCACCCGAGGTCGAAGGATCATCAACCTGGAACGGCAGCGCTGCAGATTTATTGAGCACCTCAAGATCCGCGACATTGACCTCAATCTCGCCGGACGGCAGGTTGGGGTTCTCAGAGCCTTCCGGGCGGGGCTCTACGGTACCGGTAACCTTCACGCAGTATTCCGAGCGCAGGTCGTGGGCGCGTTCTGCCACGTCAGATTCACGGAAGACAACCTGGGCGATGCCAGAGCGATCGCGCAGGTCAATGAATATCACACCACCGTGATCGCGGCGGCGGGAAACCCAACCGGTTAGGGTGACGGTCTCTCCTGCGAGTTCTTTGCGGAGCTCACCAGCTAAGTGGGTACGCAGCACTGTTGTTCAATCCCTTCTGAAAATTGTGTCACTTGCGGGTCCCGCCACGCGTAAACAGCGCGCGCCAAACCAAGCACAAGACTAGGAACGTGCACAATCCTACATCCCTACCGGTACATGCAGCGTAGTAAGGTAGACGCAGCGACGCCCCGGAGGCCTACAAGGCGCGACACTCCCCCTGTTTCCTTGCCCCCCCCCCCCTTGTGCACCCATCTTCATCCTGTGTTTTAAGGGGCCATGTGACACTATTTAGACATGACTTTTAGATCTGGCGCCGATTTCGGCGGCAAGGAAGCTCGTTCCGGTGGCGGCGGCGGTGGCATCGCCATCGGCGGTGGCGTCGGCTCGATTGTTTTGGTTGGCCTTTTCCTCCTACTTGGCGGTAACCCCTCAGACTTGGGCGCGATTTTAGGCAATGAACAGTCTCAGTCCGATGGCGCCGCGCAGGGCGATAGCCCAGAATGCAAAACTGCAGAAGATGGCAATACCAAAGATGAATGCCTGGTAGAGTTCACTGGCCGCAGCGTGGACAACGTTTGGTCCAAGGTGCTGCCAGAACAAGCAAATATCCAATACACCGAACCGGAGCGCGTGGTCTTCCACGGTGGCGTTAATACCGGATGCGGCGCGGCATCCTCTTCTACCGGCCCCTTCTATTGCCCACGCGATGAGTCCGCCTACTTCGATACCGAGTTCTTTGATTCCCTGCGCAATTTCGGCGCGGAAAATGCCCCCTTGGCCCGCATGTACATCGTGGCCCACGAGTTTGGCCACCACATTCAAAACCTGGAGGGCACCCTCGGTTTGTCGGACTATAACAACCCTGGCGCCGATTCCAACGCTGTGAAGATCGAGCTGCAGGCTGACTGCTACGCCGGGCTGTGGGCCTCCTACGCCGACAAGGGTGACAACCCCTTGCTAGAGCCCATTACCAAAGAACAGGTCTCGGATGCTGTCGCCGCTGCCCAAGCGGTGGGCGATGACAATATTCAACGCCGTTCCGGGGGCCAGGTCCAGCCTGACTCCTGGACCCATGGCTCTTCTGAACAACGCGAGAAGGCATTCCTCGCTGGCTATAACTCCGGCAAGATGTCCCAGTGCGACACCTTGGAGCGCGGGGCCTACCGCGGCTAAAACTACTTTTGGCCGCCGCCTATCCTCTAAGAGCCTAGACGGACTCGCCGCCTCCGCTAGCCATACCGACTGTGCCGGGGCTAGCGGGTTTTCTTATCCCTATCCCAGGGCGCTGCAAGCACTCCGCGCTTGGCGACGCCCTCCCTTTCCACCCTTCTCCACACTGGCACCTATCACTATTCACCTAGCTAGTGCATTCTTGGCCGCTTTCATGACCTTAAAACCCTGCGCTCCATTGTGAACGCAAAGAACTCCTTTCCCACGCCCGCTATTACAAATCAGAGCTCATCGCTCAGCCGCACGCAGCAGTGGTACAGCAGATTTCCACCCTCCGGGACATAGTGGTGTCCCCTCCCGAGACCCTTCGCGTCCTGCAGCCGCATCGATGGGTCGCCGCGGATTGCAGCGATAAGCACAAACTCGATGCCGCCGACAGTGCGGATAGAGCGAGGTATCAAGAGCCCAGCGATCGCGCCATCTTTCTGGCCCGCACGGTAAGTGTGCAGGAACCGATGGATTGCCCATCAGAAACCGATAGCCTGGGGAACCGCCCGTGCGCAGCCGTCATCACAGAACACGGCAAAGTAAATGAGACTCCGCTGTGGTTGGTTGCACCGGCGGACCTACCGGTACTAATGGATGCCCTAGAATGGGAATGATTCGCCAGCCGTTCACACTGCGTCTTTTACCCCTGGGCACCGCAGAGAAAGGTAACCATGCAATTCGGCATCTTCAGTATCGGGGATTTAACCACTGACCCCAACTCAGGAAAAACTCCCTCTGAGGCCGAGCGCATCCGCAACTTAACGGAGATTGCACTCAAGGCCGAGGAGGTAGGCCTTGATGTCTTTGCCACCGGCGAGCACCACAACCCGCCCTTCGTGCCGTCCTCACCTACCACGCACTTGGCCTATATCGCCGCGCAGACTAAGCGCTTGCAGCTCTCGACTGCAACGACTCTTATTACTACAAATGACCCAGTCAAGATCGCAGAGGACTATGCCTTCCTGCAGCACCTTGCACAAGGACGAGTAGACCTCATGCTGGGCCGCGGAAATACGGGCCCGGTCTATCCGTGGTTTGGCAAGGATATCCAGCAAGGCATTCCCTTGGCTATTGAAAATTATCACCTGCTGCGCAGGCTCTGGCGCGAGCCAGTTGTTAATTGGCAAGGAAAGTTCCGCACAGGCTTGGAAGGGTTTACCGCGACCCCGGCGCCGCTGGATGGAATTCCACCCTTTGTCTGGCACGGCTCAATTCGTTCGCCGCAAATTGCCGAGCAAGCTGCTTATTACGGCGATGGTTTCTTCCATAACAATATCTTTTGGAATAAGGAACACACTGCTCAGATGGTAGATCTCTACCGCCGTCGTTTTGCAAGCTACGGCCAGGGCCAAGCGGACCAAGCGATTGTAGGCCTTGGTGGCCAGGTCTTTATCGGCGATACCGAGCAAGAGGCTAAAGATTTCTTCCGCCCCTACTTCGACAATGCCCCGGTCTATGGACACGGCCCCAGCCTCGAAGAATTCACGGCCCAGACCCCATTGACCGTTGGCACCGTGGAGCAAGTAATTGAAAAGACCCTCAGTTTTGCTGACTGGGCCGGGGACTACCAGCGTCAGCTTTTCCTCATCGATCATGCCGGGCTACCGCAAGAAGTAGTCCTCGAGCAGATAGAAATCCTTGGCACCCAAGTAGTCCCCGAGCTGCGACGACGCTTTGAACAACGCCGTCCCAGCCACGTTCCTTCTAACCCGCCGACGCACGCTAGCTTGCTCGCTGAGCCCAATTCTTCTCACCTGCAGGTCAGCCCTGGAAAGGAACACTAGTTATGCGCTCCCTACTCGTTATTTCAGCTGGATTATCGCAACCGTCTTCCTCTCGCCGGCTGGCAGACATGCTTGCAGAGGCTACCCGCGCCAAAATCTCCGCGCGCGGTGAAGGGACCCAGATCGATGTCATTGAGATTCGCGATTTGGCTTTCGAACTAGCTACTGCCATGACAGATCGGACTGCGTCGACGCCGGAGTTGGCCCGGGCCCAGGAGTGCATTGCTCAGGCCGATGGGCTTATTGCCGTCACCCCTGTATTTCAGGGAAGCTACTCAGGCCTCTTCAAGATGTTCTTTGATACCTTGAAGCCCCATGCACTAGACGATCTTCCCACCATTATCGCAGCTACAGCTGGTTCTTCGCGCCACTCCCTAATTTTGGATTACGCGCTTCGCCCACTGTTTAATCAACTCCACGCAAATATCGTGCCAACGGGAGTTTTTCAGGCTGCGGAAGACTTGGGCACTCCAGAAGGAGAACGCATTGTCACCCGCATTGAGCGCTCTGCCATTCAGTTAGCTGACCAAATGGTTGCCCCCAGGGACAGGGTGTCTGGAATCGCTGGCGAGCTGGAGGGGTTGGGTGGCCACTCTACTGTGCGGCTAGCCAAGGAGAACTTCATCCCCTTGGGAAAGCTCCTGAATGGATACGGCGACTAGGCCACAGGCGCGGTCGGTACTTCGCATAGGCGGCGATTGATAGAAGGTGTGACTTTCGCTACGCTGGGCACAGAAAATTTGCCTCTCCCCTCGCTTCCGGCTTTGCCCCTTGATACGAGAAAAGCCCTAGGAACCAAACACATATCCACCCAGAAAGGTTCGGCACAGCTTAACTATGACAATTAGCGTCACGGACATCTTCTCCATCGGCATCGGCCCGTCCTCTTCGCACACCGTTGGGCCCATGCGCGCGGCTAAGCAATTCCTCGATTCCCTCGAGAAGCACCCGGCGAAGGTGTATACCGAGTTGCGCGGTTCTCTTTCTGCCACTGGCCGCGGGCATGCCTCCGACCGCGCTGTCATCCTCGGTCTCGCTGGCTGGGATCCACTAAGCGTGCCTATCGACGCCGAGCCGCACGCAGGTGGATTTATTCCCAGTGAAGGAACGATTTCTGGCCCCCGCGGCACGGTGGACTATGAGATCGCTTTTGATAACGAACCACTTCCTCAACACCCCAATGGCATGATTTTTAGTGCTTGGGATGAAAGCGGCAACCTCATCGCAGAAAAGGAAGAGTACTTCTCTGTCGGCGGCGGCTTTATTCTCTCTCGCTCCGAGCTTGATGCGGAAGTCGCCGAAAGCAATGAGGTGCCCGCTGGCGTAGCCGCAGCGCAGGTTGATGACACCGTTCCTTACCATTTCACCACGGGCGAAGAATTGCTCAATCTGTGCGAAGCCCATGACAAGGCAATCTGGGAGATCGTGCTAGCCAATGAGGAAGCCTTGCACCGTGACGAAGGCGGCGCCGAATTCGTTTTGCGGCACCTTGATCTGGTCTGGGACATCATGCGGGAGTGCGTGACCGAAGGCATTTCCACCAAAGGCCTGCTACCGGGTGGGTTGCGTGTGCCACGTCGCGCCCCGAAGATGTACGCCCAGTTGCTGGAAAATCAGGATGACACCAGCTGTGGATTCTCTGCCATGGAGTGGGTCAATCTCTACGCCCTCGCGGTCAATGAGCAAAACGCGGCCGGTGGCCGCGTCATTACCGCACCTACTAATGGTGCGTGCGGCATCATTCCAGCGGTACTGCATTATGCGCGCGATTTCCGCGCAGACTTCACCCGTTCTACCGCCCGGCGCTACCTATTGACCGCCGGTGCTATCGGCATGATCATCAAAGAAAATGCGTCCATCTCCGGAGCTGAGGTGGGCTGCCAAGGCGAGGTAGGTTCCGCCTCCGCTATGGCCGCTGCGGGTATGGCAGAGCTGCTCGGCGCTACTCCGGCGCAGGTAGAAAATGCCGCGGAGATCGCATTGGAGCATAACTTGGGCCTGACCTGCGACCCAGTTGGCGGATTGGTGCAGATTCCGTGCATCGAACGCAATGCCATCGGTGCGGTTAAATCCATCAATGCCGCACGCATGGCCAAGATGGGCGAAGGCACTCATCATGTGACCTTGGATAATGCAGTGCAAACTATGGCAGAGACCGGCCGCGATATGCTCTCCAAATACAAGGAAACCTCCCTGGGCGGATTGGCTAAGACCATGGGCTTTAGTGTGTCCCAGGTGGAGTGCTAAAACAGACTCCATGCGCGCAGATGCCCTTCACCGCCGCACAGCTATTATTGCCGCGGCGTGTCAGTTATTCCGATCCCACGGCGATAATGTCGCTTTGGATAAGGTAGCCGCACAGGCTGGGGTGAGTGTAGCCACCGTCTATCGCAACTTCCCTAACCGCGCGAGCCTTATCCGCGCTTGCGCAGAATATATGGGCGATGCCTTTGCGAGGTTCCAACAGCGTCTCATCGCTGACTTTGAGGATCCTAAGAATTCCGGCAATGACTATGTCCGCGCTTATGCCACCCATATCCTTACCATGGAGCTTAATACCCTTATCCCTGCCTTCATCCCTCAGGATTTGGATTCTCTGAGCCCCGAGCTAACCGCTCAGCGTGACCTCTTGGAGAGCAATGGGCGCAGGTTTATTGAGCTTGGGCAACAGCACGGCGAGATCGGCCCCGGAGTCACCCACCTCGAGTTCATTGTGGGCCTTCTCAGCTTGGCGCGGCCCCGCGAGGTCGATGTTGAGGCCTACCAGCCGGACCTCCAAGAAATGATTATTGATCTGTACTTGGCGGGTATTAAAAGAGGGCACCGCGCCTAAGCGCGATGCCCACCGGCTACAAAAACCTAAGCCTCGCCGTGCATTTCGCGTGTAAGGACGGAAACTAGGTCAGAGACATTGACGTCGTGCTGCTCATGCGCGGCTAGGTCCTTGAGCGCAACGGTGCCGTTTTCTAGCTCCTGCTCGCCCAGTACCAGAGCGAAGCGCGCACCTGCGCGGTCCGCACCCTTCATCGCGCCCTTGAGGCCACGGTCTCCAAAAGACATATCCGCGGAAATGCCGGCCTTGCGGAGATCATTGATAAGAGTGGTCATGGTGCGCTTTGCGGAGGCACCCAGCGCCACGCCAAAGACGTCCACGCGAGAATCTACGCCTTCTAGGGTGATGCCCTCGGCTTCAAGAGCCAGCAGGGCGCGGTCGACGCCCAAGCCATAGCCAATGCCGGATAGGTCTTGGCCGCCCAGCTGGGCCATCAGGCCGTCGTAGCGTCCACCGCCACCGATACCGGACTGCGCACCAAGGCCGTCGTGGACGAACTCGAAGCAGGTCTTAGTGTAGTAATCCAGTCCGCGCACCATGCGCGGATTAATCTCATAAGCTACGCCCATATCATCCAACATGCCGGTAACGGTCTCGAAATGCTCGCGGCATTCCGCATTAAGGTGGTCGAGCATCAAGGGGGCATCGACAAGCTGCTCTTGGACCTCCGGACGCTTATCATCCAGCACACGCAGAGGATTGATCTCAGCACGGTGGCGGGTCTCTTCATCCAAATCGAGCTTAAAGAGGAACTCCTGCAGCTTCTCCCGGTAAGCCGGGCGGCAATTGCGATCGCCTAAGCTGGTGAGCTCGAGGCGGAAGCCGCTGAGCCCCAGCGCGCGGAAGGAACGGTCTGCCAAAGCAATGACCTCGGCGTCTAGCGCGGGATCGTCGACACCAATTGCCTCCACGCCCACCTGCTGGAGCTGGCGGTAGCGACCGGCCTGCGGGCGTTCGTAGCGGAAGAACGGACCAAAATAGTTAAGCTTCACGGGCAGTTGGCCACGGTCCAAGTTGTGCTCAATGACAGAGCGCATCACGCCGGCAGTACCCTCCGGGCGCAAGGTAACGGAGCGGTCACCGCGATCGGCGAAGGTGTACATCTCTTTAGATACCACGTCCGTGGACTCGCCTACGCCACGAGCAAAAAGCGCGGTGTCTTCAAAAATGGGCAGCTCAATGTGCTGGAAGCCGGAGAGATGTGCCTGCTCCACCATGGTCTGGCGCACCTTATAGAATGCGGCCGACTGCGGTGGGAAATAGTCTGGGACACCTTTAGGAGCGGACAGGGCCTGAAACTGCTTTTTATTACTCACGGGTATTACAGTACCTCCCTCAATGTAGCGAAGAAGGGATTGGTCGCCCTCTCCTTACGCATGGTTGTGGTGGGACCATGGCCGGGCAGAATGTCGAGGTTATCCGCCAAACTCCACACTGGGCCCGCAAGGGACTTCTGCATGGCTTTGGGATCCGAGTGAGGTAGGTCGGTGCGACCAATGGCACCGGCAAAGAGCACATCACCGGTTAAGGCAAAATCCTCAGCAATGATCATGGTGCATCCCGGAGAATGCCCGGGTGCGTGCTTCAAGCTGAAGGTGTGGCCGAGGAGTTCTAGGATTTCCCCGTCTTGTAGCTCGCGCACATCGTTGATTGGGGTCATATGGGCGGCGTCGAAAAGCTCCTGTGCCTGGGGCGAAACACCTTCGCCGCTGGCGAGCATAAACTTGTCAGCGGGGTGAATATAAACAGGGATATCGAGCTTTTCGGCAAGGGATCCGGCGTCCCGGGTGTGGTCAATGTGGCCGTGGGTAAGCACGATAGCCTCATAGTCCAAGTCATGCT
The DNA here is from genome assembly GCF_037908395.1 of Corynebacterium sp. KPL4072. NCBI lineage: Bacteria > Bacillati > Actinomycetota > Actinomycetes > Mycobacteriales > Corynebacteriaceae > Corynebacterium > Corynebacterium sp. KPL4072. The sequence continues at coordinate 28,463 of NZ_JBBMGE010000009.1, read as the reverse complement.
CTAGGACTTTTTCCATCGCATCCATGCCGGGATCGACGATAAAGGCGCGACGGCCCTCCGCAATCACATAGGTATTGGTCTGAAAGGGACCGGCAGTAAAACCGAAAATTTCCATACCCACCACCCTAGCTGCCCAGATAATAAAGAGCCGTCCGGCCCCGTCTTCGTAGATGAACCTCGACCAGCAACGCCGTGAGGCCTAGCTCAAAACATCCCACACCTTCTCGTAGTCAAGCTGGGTGACAACACCTGGAACCATTTGTGTGTGCATCACCCGGTGATTTTCATCGGCCACGACCACAGAACGGGCAAGGAGGCCTTCCAATACGGAATCGCGTACGGTCACGCCGAACTTCTCTCCAAAATCCGATCGAAATGCGGAGGCGGCGATGACATCAGCAATGCCTTCCGCAGCGCAAAAACGCTTGAGGGTAAAAGGCAAGTCACGAGAAACGCAAAGAATCTTAGTGTTATCTAGCTGCGCAACCTGCTCATGGAAACGGCGCAGTTGCTCCTGGCAGGAAGGGGTTTCGATAGAGGGAAAGATGGAGATAATAAGGCGCGTGCCCGCGAAAGTCTCATTGTTAATCTGACTCAGGTCCGTACCGATGAGTTCGAATTCGGGCAGCGGGTCTCCCACTGCGGGAAGTTCACCAACGGTGGGTGTTGGCGGGTCGATAAAATCTGGTTCAACCATAGAAACCAGAGTACTTATGACTTGGCTCAATAGCCATTGACTAGCCCGATTTACGTGCCCACGCTTTCTTCGAAGTATGGAACCGCTAAACTCGGTCAGGTTGAATCATGCCACCGAAAATCGCTAGAAAGGTTGACTCCCGGTGCCAAATAATAAAAAGCGCGGCGAAGAGGCGCTGAGCAAGCTCGAGCGCGAGCTAAAATCCCGCGAACGCAAGCAAAAGACACGCCCGCTGGGCGTTGTCTTCGCGTCCCTCGTAGTAATCCTCGCCTTGGTAGGCGGTATTTACTACTTGTCGACCCGCGAAGGCGACGATGAGAAGGTCCAGGCTGAGGAGTCCTCCGCAGCTGAGACCTCGCAGCAAACCCCACAGGCACAGCCCATTGCAGATAAGCGTGCAAAGGCTCTGCCGGATACCGTGACCTGTAAGTACGAGGACACCGGTCAAGATTCCAATGGTGCGACTAAGCCGAATGGAAAGGATATTTCCACCAAGGGCACCGTTACCGTTTCCTTTGAGACTTCTCAGGGCACCATTGAGATGGAGATGGATCGTGCCAAGGCGCCGTGTGCCACCAACGCAATTTCTGAGTTGGCAAAGTCTGGCTACTACGACAACACCGTTTGCCACCGTATGACCTCGGGTGGTCTCAACGTCTTGCAGTGTGGCGATCCGACCGGTTCCGGTTCCGGCGGCCCTGGCTTCAGCTTCGCTGATGAGTACCCCACCGACGAGGTGGATGAGAAGGATGCCCAGAACCCCGTTATCTACCCGCGCGGCTCCGTCGCCATGGCAAATAGCGGTCCAGACACCAATGGTTCTCAGTTCTTCCTCAACTATGACGATTCTGAGTTGACCCCGAACTACACCTACTTCGCCACCATTACCGATGAAGGTATGAAGACGATGGACAAGATTGCCAAGAACGGTGTCGAAGGCGGCCAGCCAGACGGCAAGCCAGCAAAGGAAGTCAAGATCAAGAAGGCAACCGTCAAGGCCTAGGCGCTTTAAAAGCCCTGCTTGGCGACGCCTCCCCCTGCCACCACCGCACCCCCCTAACGGGGGCAAGGGTTAAGCCCCGCGCATTCGTCACTTTCACAACGTACGGACGCGCCGGGGCTTTTACTTTCCTTAATTTAACCTGAGCCTGAATATGAGCCCTTAGCTGCAGAAACACTAAGCCTCTAAAATTCCCCTAGTTCACACTAGCCACAAGAGTAAACTTGCAGCACACAGCAGACTTTCAGATATTTCAGCGAGTAAACAGAGACCTGCCAATACTGTTGCGGAAGCCTGTCAGCCTGTCTAGTATTTGAAACGTCTTTGAACGCACCAAGCTTGTTAGGAATCAAACATGAAGCTTTTCTCCCGCAAGGCACTCGTTGCCGGCGCAACCGCTCTGTCCATGACCTTCGCTGGCACCACCGTTGCTACCGCTGCCGAGACCACTCCAGCGTCCTCCACCGAGAACAAGGAGTCCGCCGCTGCGACCACCACCAATGGCGCTGAGCCGACCGAGGAGGGTTCCTCCATCAAGGATATGGATCCTAAGGAAATCAAGGCTTGGATCGGCGTTGTTACCTCCGTCATCGGCGCTCTGGGAACCCTGTTCGCCTTCGCAAATAAGTACCTCGACCTGCCTTTCGGCAACAAGTAAGGTCACCGCTTCATAGCGATTCTTAAGCCGCTGCATTCCAAATGGGAATGCAGCGGCTTTTTTGTAGGCTTTTGAGCAATCGGAAGAACTGCTCGACGCTAGTGCTTTCGAGTCTTAGGAATGCTTCTAGGACTCTTTGGCGTCTTCAATGTACTCGGACCCTACGAGGTCTTTGAAAAGCTCTGGATCGATTGTTTGACCGACCCTGATGACAGAGATATGACCCGTGGGCTCCAGGATCATAATCTGTACGTCCTGCATACGGCTAATGCCTGCCTTGCGGGCAGCAGAATAGATATCTGACTTAGTAATATGTGCCAGGGTCAAGTTATCCTCAACCATTTTCCCGCGAAATACTAGGAGAACTGGGCGCCGGTCAAGAAAGCGAGTCCACTTCACCACTTTGCGGATAGTACCGAACGCGGCCTCTAGAGCCATCAGAGTAGTCAAACCGATTACGCCGGCGGCCAGGGTCGGTGGATTACCCACAATGACACGGCCTGCAACCGCGCCGAACATAATGATGATGATGGCATCTGAGGCCGTCATGGAAGTAAGGACCCGGGAGCCAAATATCTTCACTAGGACCATGAAGGATAGATAAATGCCCAAAGTGGCCAATACGACAACGGGGATACGGTGCCATTCAATGCCTAGTTGATAGGTAATTTCGCGCAGGAAGAGGTCTAGAGTATCCACGGTTGATTAGGTTACCTGGCTGCTGCACGGCATACAGAAAAGGCGGAGCGATACTCCCCCGTTCAGGAAGAACCGCTCCGCCTAGCGCCGTGATGGCTTAGAGGTGGAATTGCTTGCGCAGGTCCTCAATCATCTTGCGCGCTGGGGCAGGAAGAATCTGCGGGTTCATACCCACAACCGCAACACCAGCTACCAGCGCCGCAACAATGGCAAATACTGCGCTGCCCATGGAAGAACCGTTAGAGGACAAGGAGGAACCCTTCGGCTCGGGCTTAGCACCCGGCTCCTGGGAGCCCTCGCCGCTTACCTCGATAGGCAGAGTTGCCTTTGTGCCGGCGTCAGTGGTGATTTCGAGGTTTTGCTTGCCGCTGAGGTTTTCTGGAACGGTGAGCTTTACCGTTGCACGTCCGCGCTCGCCAAATTGCGCATCGCCTTCCTGGGCAGCGTTGTCGATGTCGACGGTCTGCTCAGCGTCACCCAACTTCACGGTTGCCTTCTTGGCCATCGGCTCACCCTCGGTGGAGTAATTAAGGCTAGACAGATTGACGGTAATTTCCTTACCCGGCTTCACCTCACCTTCAACGTGGGCACCGATTTGACCTTGTCCGGTGCGGACCTCAGATTCACCCGACTTGATGTAGTCAATCATGGCCTGAGTGTCCATGTAGCCCACATCGTTTTTGTCCTTGATGGAACCAGCGTTGAAATAGCCATCGCCGCCGGGTTCTTCGTCACTAGAAGCAAGGAAGGACGACAGCGCGATGGAATAATCCTTCTTCGGGTCAATCTGTTCGCCGTTGATGGTCACGGACTTTACCCGCTCACCCTTATTGGCCTTCTGGTCGTAGACCACCTGCACATTATTGGAAAGCCCCATGGCCAAGCGCGGACGGCTGCCTTCCTGCCACTGGTTTTCCAAAGCATTGATGAACTCCTCGCCGGAAATCTTTGCGGTAATCACGGAGTTACCAAACGGCTGCACCTCAAAGATGTCCTTGTAGGTAACGTCGCCACCCTTCAGGTCAGCACGCACACCACCGGCGTTCATGACACCGATCTCGATATCCTTACCTACCTGCTTGCTCATGGCATAGCGTTGGCCATCTGCGATGAAGTTATTGAGGGTGGATTCTACGCCACGGTTGGAGCCTGCCTCTGCGCCTTCGTCAGAGCCACGGAACAGGTCCTGCTTGACGTTTCCTGCAGTCTTGGAGCCTTCTACCTCGGCTTCCTTTTGTGCCTTTTCCACCACAGCTGCAATGCCAGCGTCCGGCTCGACAGCGGCAGCGTCGGTAGCATCGTACTGGCTGAGTTTGATGTCGGTTACCTTCTTGGCGGACTTGTCAAAGGTAATGTCGACGTCGTTAAGCAACTTGCCATACTCATGCCCCTGCGCCCATTGCAACGGGAGTGCACCTTCGCGCGGGACTTCGCCCTTGGTGCGCTGGTGAGTATCGCCGCCGAAAAGCACGTCTACGTCTTTACTGAAGCCCTCGGCATATTCTTGGGCATCCTCGTGGAAAAGGGCGACAACAACGTCCGCTTCGCCGGACTCCTTTAGCCGGGCGGCCTCTTCATTGGTTGCCTTTACTGGATCCGTGAAGGTAACGCCCGGGATCTTGGCCGCAGATACCTTGTACTTGGTATTTTCCGTCACGGTTCCGACATAGCCCACCTTGACGCCGTCCACGTCTTCAACGTGAGAAGGCTTAAGCAAGGGCTTGCCGTCTTTAAGCACGTTGGCACCCAAGATGGGATACGTGGAGTTCGGCTGAATGCGCTCGGTTAGATCCTCGGTGCCCTTATCAAACTCGTGGTTGCCCACTGCGGATACCTTCATGCCCATCTGATTGAGAGCCTCAAGGGTGTACTTGTCATCAGAAATTGCAGATACAAAGGCAGAGCCGCCTACGTTATCGCCCGAAGAAGTCAGGTTGAATTCCTGACCTTCATTGACCTGCTTGATTAGGGACTGCAAACGAGCCACGCCAATTTCATCGCCGGCCTTTGCTGGGGCGCCGATCTTGTCCTCCAAGTGACCGTGAATATCGGTGATATTGGTGACAGAGATGGTGGTCATGTTTTCTTGTGCGACCGCCTGCGCGCCGGAGAGAGCTACAGCGGATACGGTAGTGGCGGCCACAAGTTGGCCGATGCGGCGAAACTGCATTGAAATACTCCTAGATTGTAGAAAGCAACAGGATAATTTATATCGCTTTACTAACAACTTGGCAGGAGAAACTAAGCTCGCTTGCTGGGGATTTACCTGGCAGAAGCCGAAAATTCATACACTGGTAACCAGCCCGAAGCCTTCGCGTTGCTTGCCCCGCCCCTCCTTGAGGGTAAGGAGAAAGCGCGCTAAGCAGTTACTCGGTAAACGTCGAAGACGCCTTCCGTATTGCGCAAGGTCGTCATTAACGTGCCCAGCTGCTTGGTGTCTGACACCGAGAACGTAAACCTAACCGTCGCAATGTGGTCATCACCCCGGTTGGAGTTCATGGTCAAAACGTTGATGTTCTCATCACTCATAACGCGGGTGAGCTCTGAAAGAAGGCCTTGCCGGTCAAGGGCTTCCAATTGCAACGTCGCAGAGAAAGCACCGGTAGCGGAGGTCCCAGAAGACCAGGCCACCTCTAGCATGCGCTCGGGTTCTGCTTTGAGCTTTTCCGCGTTGGTGCAGTCGGCTCGGTGCACTGATACTCCGCCGCCGCGGGTTACGAAACCAAAGATGGTATCGCCTGGTACAGGCTGGCAGCATTTGGCGAGCTTGGCCATTACATCAGGGCTGCCCTCCACCAAGATGCCGGTGCCCGATGCGGAGTCCTCGGTGTGCTGGGCACGGGAATTTTCAATCTCAGACAGCGGCGTGCGCGAGGCCAAAGTGTCAATTGCATCGTCCTGGTCCCCAAACATGGCAACCAATTGATTGGCAACATGTTGCGCAGATACTTGGCCCGCGCCGATAGCGGTATACAGCGAATCGACATCAGCGTGGTGTAGCTGCTCCGCCACCTGCTTCATGGATCTGGCGGTAAACAGGCGGTGCATCGGCAGGCCGCCTCGCTGGACCTCAGTGGCTAGAGCATCTCGCCCAGCCTCCAAATGTTCTTCGCGGCGCTCTTTGGCAAACCACTGCCGTACCTTAGTCTTAGCGCGTGCAGATACCAGAAAGTCCTGCCAATCACGGGACGGGCCTGCGTTAGGGTCTTTAGAAGTAAAGATCTCAACCTTGTCACCGGATTTTAGCTTCGATTCCAGTGCTACCAGCTTGCCATTGACCTTGGCACCGATACACCTATGCCCCACTTCGGTATGTACTGCATAGGCAAAGTCCACCGGAGTAGAACCTGCTGGCAGATTTACTACGTCACCCTTAGGGGTAAAGGCAAAGATTTGCTTAGCGGTAAGGTCATAGCGCAGGGAATCTAGGAACTCATTAGGGTCAGCTGCTTCCTTCTGCCAGTCCAGAAGTTGGCGCATCCACGCCATCTGGTCCACTTCTTCTTGGTGGCCCGAGTTCTTGCCCTTGGTTTCCTTGTAACGCCAGTGAGCGGCCACGCCAAATTCGGCGTTGTAGTGCATCTCGTGGGTGCGTACCTGGACCTCCAGCGTGGCACCACCATCGCCTAGCACTGTGGTGTGCAGCGATTGATAGACACCAAATCGCGGCGAAGAAATATAGTCCTTAAAGCGCCCGGGCAGAGCTTGGTAGATCGAGTGAACCACGCCAATTGCGGCATAACAGCTATTGACATCCTCTACTAGGATGCGGATACCCACTAGGTCAAAAATCTCTGCAAAGTCGCGGCCACGTACGATCATCTTTTGGTAGATGGACCAGTAGTGCTTTGGCCGGCCCATAACCTCAGCTTCAATGCCGTTTTCCTTCAATGCCGCACTAACTTGGCTAATGATCTCTTTGAGCGCGCGGTCACGCGAGGGGGCGCGGTCTGCCACCATGCGCACAATCTCGTCGTACTTTTTGGGGTACAGGATGGCAAAGGATAGGTCCTCCAGCTCCCACTTCACACTGGCCATGCCTAAGCGGTGAGCTAATGGAGCGATAACCTCGAGGGTTTGGCGCGCCTTTTTGGCCTGCTTTTCGGGCGGGAGGAACCGCATCGTACGCATATTGTGCAGGCGGTCGCTTACCTTAATGACCAAGACGCGCGGGTCAGTGGCCATGGCTACGATCATCTTGCGGATGGTTTCCGCCTCTGCGGCCGAGCCCAGCGCCACCTTATCCAACTTCGTCACACCGTCAACCAGCCGGGCCACCTCGGGGCCGAAATCCCTGGTGAGGTCGTCTAAGGAGTAGTCCGTATCCTCCACCGTATCGTGCAAGAGCGCTGCCACGATGGTGGTGGTGTCCATACCAATTTCCGCAGCGATCGTAGCAACGGCAAGTGGGTGGGTGATATAAGGTTCTCCAGATTTGCGGAAAACCCCTTCATGCAGACGCTCGGCGGTGTTATAAGCACGATTGAGCAGGTCTGAGTCGGCCTTAGGGTGAAACTTGCGGTGGATGGACATCAGCGGGTCCAGCACCGGATTCACCCTGACTCGGCCGCCTGTGAGCGAACGGGCAAGGCGAGCCGACATGCTACGCATACCGCCGCCGGTCTGGCGCTTTACGGGTTTATCCATGGCCATTTCTACCGCCCTTCACAGTGCCACGGGCCATATTGGCCTCATATTCGTCTAGATCGTGGGATCTAGCTTAGACACTTCATCTTAGTCTGTGGCATTTAGCACAATGAGCGGCGGGCCGGATAAACGCTCACGCCCATTGAGGCCTTTGACTTCCAGCACAACGACGTTGCCGGCAACCTCGGCACCCGCGGACTCGAGCAGAAGTTTCGCACCATGGAGGGTGCCACCGGTGGCTAGGACGTCGTCGACAAGCACTACGCGCTTGCCCTTGATGTCGACGCCGCTGGCCGGAATCTCCAGCGCCGCCGAGCCGTATTCCAGCTCGTATTCCTCGGTGTATACCGGAGGAGGAAGCTTGCCCTTCTTGCGGATGGCTAGGATACCCAGGCCCATCTTGTAGGCCACGGCCGAGCCGAGGAGGAAGCCACGGGCATCTAGGCCACCGATCATGTCCGCGCCCAGTTCCTCGCAGGCGGCCGCTAAGCCGTCTACGACGGTGCGAAAAGCCTCTGGGTCTGCCAAAACTGGGGTGAGATCTTCGAAGAGGATACCCTCCTCTGGGAAGTCTTGAACGAGGCGAACCTTATCCTTGAGAGCCTGTGCTGCTGATTCGTAGTGCGAACTCATAATCTTCCTTGAGAAATAATTGCGAGAGGTCGTTAACGGCCGCTGTTGCGGGTCCTACTTCTTTTCGGTTGGAGCGGTGCTACGCCAGCGATCCATATTCCAACCGATGCCCGAGACGCCAGTGTACGGCAGGACACCTTCCACGTCGCGGCGGACGAGGAAGACACGCGGCTGCGCGGAGAGCGGAATGGACGGAATATCCTTCCACAAAGCTTCTTCTGTCTTCTTAAGCTCCGCAGAGTTTTTCATACTAGCTTCGACCGCGGAGTACTCCGTCTGAGGATCTACCGGTCCAAGGAAAGCGTCGACGGTAGGTGCCCAGGTTTCTGGATCCATTTCCAGGTAGTGCTGAGACATAAACTCCGCAGACGCATCCTCGATGGTGATTCCGGCCGGCTCACAGGATGCACGGAGCTGTTCCACCATCGCTGCGTAACGCTTATCCGGTCCTAAGTAGCCTACCTTGATGGTCGTTCCATTCAGATTCCCCGCCTGCGCCAGATCGGTACCCTGGTGCTCCTTGCCCACTTTGTCGAGGCCGCCGGCAACCGGGTTGGTGACGGAAACGGTGCGCACATAAGCCGGTGGCACCTCTACGCCAGAGGCCGCGGAGCTTGCCTGAGCCACCGCCTGCTGATCGACGCACGCAGCGAAGCTCTCGCGTGCCCACGGCTCGGCGAATACCCCAGCCTCAGACAGCGTCAGCGTATCCGTTAGCTCGCCTACCATTGGGGTAGCTTCATAGGAGTCCTCCTCTGACTCACTTTGATTCCGGTCAAGCCAGTCAGGGGTTGCATTGGCGGCGTCGACCACGCGCAGCGCCCCCTTATTTACCAGATTTTGCGCGTCAGCATCCGCTGGCCACACCACAACGTGGTCCTCGGCTGGCGCATCCCCAAAGTATTTTTCGTTCGCTTTGAGGATAACCTCGCCCTCATCGCCTATCTTGTCGATGACATAGGGGCCAAAAGACACTTGCAGTTTTGGATCGAGTTGATCCTTTGCCACAGAGAAGCCATACCGCCATGCCTGGGCAACTGGATCTAGCGCTTGCATATCTTCGGCTGCCAGCGCTGCATTAAGCTCCTCAAGGCTCAACCCAGCCTTTTCTGCCAGCGCATGGGCGGGCATGACCGTTCCGGCGCCAAACATATGGCGCCAGCGCTGCCCCTGATCCTTATTAAAGGTCAACGTAAACGATTTGCTGTGGGGTTCGCAGCTGAAATTCGCAATGTCATTCATCAGCGGCATATGGGAGGCAAATTCAGCCGGATGGGTGCCGGCAACGTAAGTCAAATAGTAATCATCACAGGTCACGGGAGTGCCATCGGAGAAGACGGCATCCTCGGCCAAGGTCAGCTGGACGCTGCGCTGGTCGCTACCCTCAGCGGGCGGGAGCTCTTCCGTTTCTACTAGGTCTGCATTGGGGATCAATTCGCCCGCGGGACCAGGTACGAAAAGGCCAGGATATAGGCGCGTGGACAACAGTCCGGCGGAGCTGGCAGAACCAAAGGAGGTGCCTGCGTTGGTAGTGGCCAGACGGGAATTTACCTGGTACCCAAAGTATCCATAGGATTCTGGTTCCTGGGGCGCAGCCGAAGAATCATCCTCGCCACCCTGCCCGCTGCAGGCAGATGCAGCCAGGGCGAGTGCGGATACGCATGAAGCAAGGGCCCGCCTCCCCCAATGACGTCCTCCAGAACTGCTCTTTTCCTTAAGCATGGTTATGTGCCCTCACTTCAGCTAGCGATCCGCCTGAATTTTACTACCGGAAGTTACCTTCCTGGCCGCCACGTTGCGCCAGGGTGTCCGGTGGACTCCGCCGATTCGGCTTCTTTGCCAGCCGGGGTGGACTGAGCACTTACTGGCGAAACCACGGTGCGCCCCGCTGCGGGTGCGTCATCTTCTGCAGCACCCTTCTCATCCTTACCAGCACGGTAGTCCGCTACTCGCTTATTGTGGCGCTTAATCTTCTTGGACATATTGGCGAAGGTGACAACCAATGGCGTAGCGAAGAAGATGGAGGAGAAAATACCCTCAACCACACCGATGAGCTGGATGAGTGCCAAATCGCGCAGGGTACCAATGCCCATGAGCCACACGGCCACCACGAAGAGCGCGATAATCGGCAGCGCAGAAATCACCGAGGTAGAAATCGAGCGCATGACCGTCTGGTTAATCGCCAGGTTCGTCAGCTCAGCAAAGGTCTTCTTGCGCTGGCCTTCAAGGCCTTCCGTGTTCTCGTTGATCTTGTCAAAGACAATGACCGAGTCATACATGGAGAAGGTCAGGACGGTAAGCAGACCGATGATGACAGCAGGGGAAACCTGGAATCCGAAGAGCGCATAAATGCCGGCAATAATCACGCCGTCTGCAATCAGGGCGATGATAGCGGCAAAAGCCATGTTCTTCTGCAAGCGAATGGCCACATAAACGGTGGCAGCTACCAAGAAGACCAGCATGGCGATAAGCATGCGCTGGGTAATGGAAGAACCCCAGGACTCAGATACCGTGGACGAACCGATGGCATCCGGGGTGGCCTTACCTTCTTCATCCTTCGGCTTAAAGTCCTCGTAGATAGCGGTACGAGCCGCATTCACCTCTTCTTGGCTGAGGCGTTCGGAGACAATCTCCAAGGTCTCGGAGTTGCCGGAGCCTACGATATGTACCTGCTCGGGTTCTACGCCGGTGGAATCTTCAAAGACGCGTCCTACTTCTTCTTCCTTAAGGTCCCCTGCCGGCATGGACAGCGTGGTGCCGCCTTCGAAGTCAATCGAGAGGCTGAAGCCGCGAATTAGGATTGCGGCCACGGCCGCCACGATCAGCGCGGCGGTGATGCCGTACCACAGCTTGGTGCGGCCAATGAAGTCATAACCGCGCTCATCCTCGTAGAGGCGGTCCATTCGGGAAATCTTGTGCTTAGTCGAAACAGCCATGCTTATTTCTCCTCATCTTCCGCAGCATCAACGGGACGTGCGGTTCCTGCGGCAGTATGTGCTGCCGTTTCTGTGGTGGCTGCCTCCTTGGTTGCGGAGGTTTTAGTGGAGCCTGCTTTGCGATACCCCGAGCCGAAATAGCCGCGTTCACGACGCTCTTCCACCAAGGCGTAGATACCGCCAAGGCCGTTCATCGAAGGCTTGGCTGCAGCTGGACGGCGGCCCACCAACTGCATCAGTGGTGCCATAACCAAGAAGGATACGACAAGGTCGAAGACCGTGGTCAGGCCCATGGTAAAGGCGAAGCCCTTAACCTCACCGATGGCGAGGAAGTAGACCACTACGGAGCCGATGAGGGTCACCGCGTTACCGGTCACGATGGTCGCACGAGCACGCTCCCACGCCTTTTGCGTAGCGGAGCGGAAAGTGCGTCCCTCTAGCAGCTCATCCTTGATGCGTTCGTAGTAGACCACGAAGGAGTCAGCCGTTGCACCCACACCGATGACCAGACCGGCAATACCGGAGAGATCCAGTGAGTAGCCGATCCAACGACCCAGCAGCACCAAGGCACCATAGGTCAACAGGCCAGAAGAAATGAGGAAGACGAGGGAGACGCCGGCCAGTGCGCGGAAGTAATACAGCGAATAAGCCATCACGAGTACCAAGCCGACTAGGCCCGCGATAAGGCCGGCCTGCAGGGCGGCCTTACCCAGTGTCGGCGGAATGGACTCAATGGTACCGCCCGGCTCGCCATTTTCACCGGCGAAGGACAGCGGCAGTGCGCCATACTTCAAGTTATTGGCCAGGTTCTGTGCTTCCTCCTGGCTGAAATCACCAGTAATAGAGGTTGCGGACCCAACTGGAGTTGCGCCCTGGATCACCGGTGCAGAGATAACTGCGGAGTCAAGGGTAATGGCGACTTGGTCGTTGAGGTGTTCCTTGGTGAGGTCCGCCCACGTCTGGGAACCGTTTGGTCCATCTCCGGTCTTGAAAGAGAAGTTGATCTCCATTTGGCCGGTTTTGTTGTTCATACCGCCTTCGATAGGACCATTGGTATTGATCTCATTGCCGGTTAGGCGGGTGCCATTTTCATCCTTGATGCCGTTAAGAAGTGGCGCGGGCTCGAGGACGTACGGGTTGCCCTTGGAATAATCACAGGTAACAAATGGCTTAGCCGGATCGTCCGCGCCAGCCAGCGGATCGGTATCGCCCTGACAGGTCATCAGCATCGAAGCTGCGGCTTGGGTCGTCGGATCCTCGGACTGGCGGTCCTTGAGCAACATCTCCGTGATTTCATCACGGCGCTTCGACTGCTCAATGGAGTTGCTTGGCTCATCCAGGGGCTTAGCGCTGACCTTTGGAGCCTTCTTCTCCTTTGGCTTCTGTCCGGTCATCTGCGCTTCCTGCGCAGAGATGGCCTTGACGCCTTGATCCATCTGCTTGTTCGCTTCGTCTGCGCTTAGCACGCCATACTTTACCCAGCGGTTGGCCATGTCTTCTAGCTCCTTATTGAGCTTGCCCATATCCGGCATGGATGGCTTAGCCACTGGGCGGAAGAAGAGCTGCGAGGTCTTACCTACGGCCTGTGCTTGGGAAGCGTCCTCTCCTGGCACGGTAATAACCAGGGTATTGCCGTTAATGACAACCTCAGAGCCAGAAACGCCCATACCATTGACACGCTGTTCCAAGATGGTGCGTGCTTGTTTGAGCTGGTCCTGAGTGGGCTCCTCGCCTTGCGGAGCAAGCGTTACGCGAGTACCGCCTTGCAGGTCAATGCCGAGCTTCGGCGTGCTTTGACGGCTACCAGTAAGAAAGATAAGCGCATAGATAACAACCACAATGAGGACGAATAACGCGATAGCGCGCTTCGGCCATTGGCGTTGGCTATTTTTCATAGCGCGACGGGGTGATGCGGACAACGATAATCTCCTGTGCTGCTTATAACAGGGTGCTTAGACAATAAATACGGCCCGACCGGATGGCGCAGGCACGTCAACAACGCACAATCGTACGTCATGAGACGGAATTTTCCTTAACGAGGGCCAGATAAGGCCCAAAGTGTGATGGGGTCTACGCTCCACAAAGTTCCCACCACCTAGCAAACGTTAAGATAACTCTCAGGAAAGACGGGGTTAGTTCTTCCCCTCGCCGCCGAACGGAGGGACATTCTCATCAGGCAGGTTATCTTCCGTATCGCCTTGTGCTTCCCCAGCAGCCGCAGGGCGCTCGAGCTTATTGGCCTCCTGCTCGGTGCGAATCACGGCCATCTTGTCAAAAGTAACCACCACTCCTGGGGCAATTTCTAGATCCACATCCTTGTCACTGGTGTTACGCACCACGCCGTGTACACCGCCCGCGGTAACGATGGAATCGCCCGGCTTGAGGGAGTTTTGTAGGGCCTGCATATCATTTTGGCGCTGGCGCTGCTTTCGCATGGCCATGAAGGAGGGGATGACGAACAGGATGCCAATAATGATGAGAATGATGATTTCCATAGCTCCCTAGTGTGCCAGACGGAAGTGAACACAAAAACCCAGAGTGCTTGACCAAGCAGGCTGGCGCCTGGAATTAAAACAGGCCGGCTGCCCCCTCAGGAGGAGTTAGCCCCAAGTGCCGCCACGCGGCGGCGGTAGCTACGCGGCCGCGTCCTGTTCGCGCAATCATCCCGGCACGCACCAGGTAGGGCTCACACACCTCCTCCACCGTCGAGGGTTCCTCGCCCACCGCAATGGCAAGGGTGCTCACGCCGACTGGTCCGCCGCCGTGCCCCTTAATTAAGGCATCGAGTACCGCCCGGTCCAAGCGATCGAGGCCCATTTCATCCACGTCGAAGACCTCGAGCGCCCCCTGGGCCGCACTAAGATCAATCAGACCCGAGCCGTTGACCTCGGCATAGTCGCGAACGCGGCGCAACAGACGGTTAGCAATACGCGGGGTGCCACGCGAACGAGAACCAATTTCTACCGCTGCATCATGGTCAATATCTACGTCTAAGATGTGCGCCGCACGCTTAATCACCTGAGTTAAGTCAGCCGTGTCGTAGTACTCCATTTGCGCAGTAAAGCCGAATCGATCACGCAGGGGGCCAGTAAGCATGCCGGCGCGGGTTGTAGCCCCTACCAGGGTAAAAGGCGGGATTTCCAGCGGAATGGAGGTAGCACCAGGCCCCTTGCCTACGATGACGTCAATACGGAAATCTTCCATCGCCATATACAGCATTTCTTCCGCCGGACGAGCAATGCGGTGGATCTCATCGATGAAAAGCACGTCGCCTTCCATCAGATTTGAAAGCATGGCGGCCAAATCGCCGGCGCGCTCTAAGGCAGGCCCCGAAGTCATACGCAGTGAGGTCCCCAACTCCTGGGAGATAATCATCGCCATGGTGGTCTTACCCAGACCAGGCGGGCCAGAGAGCAGAACGTGGTCCGGCGTAACTCCGCGATTCTTAGCGCCTTTGAGCACCAAGGAAAGCTGCTCGCGCACCTTGGGCTGGCCTATAAACTCATCTAGCGACTTCGGGCGCAATGACCGCTCAATATCATGTTCCTCGGAGTGTGCGGTCGCTTCGACGTCGCTATTGCGCTGCGAAGAATGCGCCGCGTCGATGCCGTCGGGGAGGTTAAATTCGGTGCGCTCAATATCGGACATGATTGTTCAGCCTTCCTGCCTGCCGTTACTTTTTCTTGCCCAGCTGCGCTAGAGCCGCACGCAAGAGGGAAGACGTATCGGCATCAGGGTTCTCCGCATATGCTGCTTCCACCACAGGCCGCGCTCCCTTATCAGTAAACCCAAGACCAATGAGCGCTTCCGTCACGCTTTCTACCACGGCCCCGCCGGCTGGCGCGACGGCGGTATCGCTGGCACCTGCAGTAGAGGGCTCGCTTGGCGCAAAGGCCGCCACCTTATCTTTCAGCTCCAATGCCAAGCGCTGAGCCATACGCTTACCGACGCCCGGGATAGATTGCAGCGCCTTCACGTCTTCCGCACCAATCGCTGCAGCGAGCTCCCCAGCGCCCATGACCGAAAGCGCCGCCAAGGCAAGCTTTGGTCCGAGCCCCGACACGGATTGCAGAACTTGGAACATCTCGCGGTCCTCATCAGCGCTAAAGCCATAAAGAGTCAGGGAGTCTTCCTTGACCACCAAGTTGGTGAGAACCGTAGCTGGTTCCCCGCGGCGCAAAGTGCCCAGCGTTTTTGGGGTGGCCAAGAACTTGTATCCCACGCCTGCACAGTCGATGACCCCATGGTCGAGTCCAATATGGATTACTTCTCCACGCAGTGCAGCAATCATTGGCTTCCTATCCTTTTCTCTCAGTAAATTTCTCTACCGCTTCTTAGCTTGTCCGCGCACGCCACTTGTCTTGGCCCCAAGCCCAAGACCATTCCGGTCCATCCGCGCAATGGCAGGGGCACGCCAGCAATGACATACGGCCAGGGCAAGTGCATCGGCGGCGTCGGCAGGCTTGGGCGGCTCCGTCAACCCCAGAATACGGGTGATCATAGTGGTCATCTGCTTTTTATCGGCGCGCCCATTTCCAGAGATTGCCTTTTTCACCTCGGATGGGGTGTACATATACACCGGAATGTCGCGCTCAGCTGCAGCCAGCACCAACACCCCTACCACGTGGGCAGTTTGCATGACCGTGGAGACCTGGCCACGTTCGAAGACGCGCTCGATCGCTACTACATCCGGCGTATAGTCATCCATCCATTCTTTCGCTGCCACTGAAAGACGCAGGAGGCGCTCCGTTAAGTCTTTATCGCTAGGGGTACGAACCACGCCTACAGAAACCGGGAGGATTGCTCGGCCGCGACCAGCTTGAACCACGGAAAGTCCACAGCGCGTCAAGCCCGGGTCAATCCCCATCACGCGCATTCCTTCTAGGTTCATCTCTCCCCCATTGTCATGTCAGCGCCTTATCGCACCGCCTACTGCCCCCATTATGGACTACACACAGGTGTTCTACAAACGTAGCAGTCCACCCCACCATAGCGAAGCGCCGGCAGCGCCTCCGGCGAGCAATTCTCGCGGAGCGCTCCCGGCGCTACATAGCCGCCGCTATTGCGGCGAAGAGGTGATTAACCCTCGTTCAACTCGGCTAGTACCTCATCGGACAGGTCCATGTTGGTGTAGACGTTTTGCACGTCATCGGAGTCTTCCAAAGCATCAATGAGGCGGAAAATCTTCTTGGCATCATTGGCATCAAGCGGCACCTCAACAGAAGCGCGGAAGTCATTATCAGAGTCATCGACCTCAATATCGGCTTCCTTGAGCGCGTCCTTAACGGCCTGCACATCCGTCGGGGCGCAGACGATCTCAAACTTCTCGCCCTGGTCCTTTACCTCTTCCGCGCCAGCTTCTAGCACGGCCATCAAAACATCGTCTTCCGTCAGCTCACCCTTTTCTATTAGGACGTAGCCGGTACGGGTGAACATATAGGCCACGGAGCCGGATTCGCCCAAGTTGCCGCCGTTTTTAGACATAGCGGTACGCACGTCGGTCGCCGCACGGTTACGGTTATCCGTAAGGCACTCAATGAGCATGGCCACGCCGTTGGGGCCATAGCCTTCGTACATGATGGTTTCCCAGTCGGCGCCGCCGGCTTCCTCACCGGATCCACGCTTGCGAGCACGCTCAATATTGTCATTGGGGACGGAGGCCTTCTTGGCCTTCTTGATCATGTCATCAAGGGTTGGGTTAGCCGCTGGGTCACCACCGCCGGTGCGGGCCGCCACTTCGATATTCTTGATCAGCTTGGCAAATTCCTTGCCACGCTTTGCATCGTTGGCAGCCTTTTTATGCTTGGTAGTTGCCCATTTCGAGTGGCCTGACATGTAGTCCCTTTCTAATCGGGTGCTGAAACTGGTGGCAATTATACGTGTGCTGCATGAATGCGTGAAAGCGACCCCCTTATAAGCGGGGCATATTTACACGTTGTGCCAATTGCCATGGGCGGAACCGCTGCCCAGCTTTTCATCCAAGAAGCGTGTAAGGCCCTCTTGATTGACCAACGCCACCAATTCGCCCTCCTCCGTAAAGAGCTTGCCGCGCGCAATTGCCGTTCCTTGAAATGCTGAGGGTGATACTTGCTCATATAAGAGCCATTCATCCACGCGAATAGGACGCAGGAACCAAATAGCATGGTCGAGGCTGGCCAACTGCACTTTCTCTCCTTGATGCGGAAGGAGCGCGGAGCGGATGAGAGTCATATCCGACATGTAGGTCAGCGCGGCGCGGTGGAAAGCCGGATCCTGCGGAAGCTCAACGGTATTGCGAAACCAGATATGACGAAATCCTGCACCGGTGCGTTCCGCTGCCACAGGGTCTCGGCCTTCCTCTGGTACCAAGCGGATATCCCATTCCTCCCACTCTTTGAGGATGATGCGGGTGGAGTAAGGCGCACCGCCACCGGAACGAGCTGTTTCTTCGGGCCCAGGTACCTCCGGCATGGGATCTTGGTGCTGCGGTCCGCAGTCCCCATCGCGATGGAAGCTCGCCATGGCAGAGAAAAGTAGCGTGCCCCCTTGGTAGGCGCGTACCTGCCGGTTGGCAAAGGATCTGCCGTCCCGAATGCGCTCGACCCGCAACTCAATCGGCCGGCTCGCGTCACCAGGCCCCACAAAATAGCCGTGCAGGGAGTGAACCTCTTTCCCGGAAACGGTGCGTTGGGCCGCGGCCACTGCTTGGCCAGCAATATGTCCGCCGAAGGTACGCTCAATCCGCGACTCCACCGCCGGGCCACTAAAGACATCGTCCGCTCCCGTTTTCTCTATGTCCAAAATCTCGCGGATGGCCGCCATCTCCACACTCCCAATGTCCTAAATCACTACTGCTAGCAATTGTCGTCCACACTACTAAAAGGCCGAGCCGCCGATTCCTTTTCTCATTATCTCTCCCCCATTTTTTGGCATAAGTGGAAGAATTTTCTAGAAGAAACTATGTCCGCCACCGAAGTGAGCGCTCTTTGAATAAAGTCTTTTGGGTGAAACGCCTCGCTTCTGTTCCTGCAGTTTGGATTGGGTGGGTTATCGCCCGCCTGTGCCTTGTATATCTACTCAAGATTGACCACAGTCCCAGGGGCGATGTCGCATATTATTTTGCGGGTATCTACGGCGACGACCCAACTCAAATGACCGAGTACCCTCATGCAGGCACGTGGCCTACGGTGCTTTTGGGGTGGCTCACCGGTGAAAATATCACCGCTTTCTATATCGGCTTTACCATCATGACGCTGCTTGTCGACGCCGCGTTTTTAGCCCTGCTGCTGCGCCACCATCCCACCCAACCGCGCGCTTTTTGGGCCGCTTGGTTCTGGGTTTTCTTCGGCACCGCGGCCGGCCATGCCTTTGTGTGGCGCCTCGATATTTTCCCCGCCCTAGCCGTCGCCGGAGCAGCCGCCCTTCTGGCTACCCATCCCCTTATTGCCTCGGCGTTACTGGGCTTTGCCACCACCATGAAGCTATGGCCCGGAGTGCTCGCCGCAGGCTTAGTGGGCCGCTTCAATAGGTCTGCGACCTGGCAACGCCTGCTCGTCTTCTTCTGCACCATCATTGCAGTCTGCGCCATAACGGTTGCCACCTGTGGCACCGAACGCTTACTTTCACCTTTAAACTACCAGGGCGTGCGCGGACTCCAGTTGGAGTCCATCCCGGCGACCTTCCTGTTGCTGCAAGCGCATCGCCACCCCGGCCGCTGGGATTTGGGCTACGCCGCTTCCAAGAGCTTTGAGATCTCCGGGCCCGGCGTGGATACCGCCATCAGGTGGAGCACCATAGCCATCATTATCATGCTGGTGTTTGCGGTGGGATGGGCGCTCTACCGGCTGTGTGCCGGCGGATGGACCACGCGCACCACCATGGCGTTCTTTAGCGTTATGGTCTTGCTCCTTATCGCGACCAATAAGGTTTTCTCCCCGCAATACATCGTCTGGCTCGGCCCGCTGCTTGCAGTGGTGATCCGCCAGCGACTTCCACAAGGGTTTACTGCCTTGCGGGTAGTCCAAGGCCTGCTGGCGGTCTGCGCCATTATCGCCGCCGCGCTGGGTACTTTGATCTATCCGTTTAACTACGACTACATCTGGCATTACGTGGGCGAGAATATGTTCCCCGTGTATCTCTTGGTGGCCCGCAATATTCTCATCGTGGTTATGGCCATCATTGGGCTTATATGGTTTGCGCTCGAGGTGGCGCTGGCTGGGAAACTGGAACGTGCAGGAATTCACCAGCCACACGCGCCAAGCGCCCTGGCACAGCCAGTTTTACGCCGCCGAGGCGGCCGGCACTCGCTTCGGTCATAAAGCCGCTCAGCAGGCTACTCAGCCAGCATGTAGTCAAAGTATTCCGGCAGCTTTGCGGTGCCGCCCAGATGGAAAAGCCGCACCGCAGGGCGCAGACGCAAAGCGCGAGTATCGCTGACCGCTTCGTTATAGAAGCGGTGGGCGAGCTGGATACGCCCTTCGGCGTCGGCAAGCGCGGCGGGGCGGCGCTCTGCGGGAAACTCTTGCACAATGGCGGCAGAAAGCTCCCGCTCGGCCAGCGTGCGCGGTTCGAAGTGGCCTTGGTAGAGTTCGGTGGATTCGGCTCTTTGGGCCAGGGCCGCCAGCCCTGGTGCTACTGCCGCTGTGACCGCTGCCCTGCGGTCTAGGGCCGCCTGTAGCTGTGCCAGCGAGGCATCGGTGCGAATGTGCAGTGAGTTGAGCCGCTGAGCGGTAAAAAGCGCCCAGGAGCCCACGATGATGAGCAGAAAGAGGACTAGCGCAATTTCAATGGCCATTAGCGCTTCACCCTCACCTTGGTTCCGTCCTGGACGGTTTCATAGACCTGCATAACAGCTGCTGCCACATGGTCCCAGTCATACGTGCTGGCACGCTCGACGCCATTGCGTGTCAGCCGAACCCGGTATTCGGCATCATCAAGCACCTCACTTAAGACGCGCGCCAGATCTTCACTATCCTCATTGCGGAAGAGTGCGCCGGCAGGCTCATCAGAATCGGCGTTGCACACCGCGCGGAAGGCTTCAAGGTCAGAAGCAACTACTGCCGCGCCGGCCGCCATGGCCTCTACTAACACAATGCCGAAACTTTCGCCCCCGGTATTTGGGGCCACGTATACATCGGCGCGGCCGAGGATCTCGGCCTTTTCGGCATCGCTGACTCGGCCGACAAAATCTACGCCTTCTACCTCGCGAGCACGGCCGCCACCCATGATGGTAACGCGGAGGGGGTGGTCTATCTGGCGGAGCGCACGAAGCAGGATATCCAGCCCCTTGCGCGGCTCGTCGAGCCGGCCTAAGAAGACTACTTCTAAAGGATCTCCGGGGGCCTTGGCTGGGCTGCGGCGCCGTGCCTGCGCGTATACCGATGTATCCACGCCGTTGGGAATGAGGACTGGGTCTCCGCCCAATTGCTCCACCTGCCAGCGCCGCGCCATATCTGAAACCGCGATACCGCCGCGGATCTTTTCCAAAAAAGGCGCGAGGAAAGGCTTGGCAAGGGTCAAGACCAGCGAGCTCGACGCGGAGGCGTGATACGTGGCCACCAACGGTCCCTGCGCTACGGCCAGCGCGGTCATGGAAAAGCTCGGGGAATTGGGCTCATGGATGTGCAAAACATCAAAGTCGCCATCTTTGATAAAGCGTTTGACCTTGCGCGTTACCTGAGGTCCGACGGACAGGCGGGCCACCGAACCGTTATAAGCAATGGGAAAAGCCGGGCCTCCCTTGACCACAAAATCAGGCAGCGGCGTGGAGTCAGAAGCGGGGCCGATGACTTGAACATAGTGCCCTTGCTCTATATATACAGTGGCTAGATCAAGGATATGGGCTTGAACTCCGCCCGGTTCATCAAAGGAGTAGGGGCACACGATGCCGATCCGCATTATTTCTCGCCTTCCTGCCGTGCACCAGCGTGGCGGCTATCACGGGCCTTGTGCGCGGCGCGCGCTTGCCGACGCCTCTCAATATCGACATTCCACTGCGGCTGCAGCATATGCCAATCCTCCGGATGCCGGCGAATATTGGCAGCGAAGCCATCGGCCATGCGTTGCGTAGTCTCTTGTACGTTTGTTACCTCAAGTTCCGGAGACACCGATAGGCCCCAGCCCTCTCCCTTAAACCATGAGTGCACCACATGGAGGGCGGCGCCAGTCTCCAGCGCAAGCCGGGCGGGTCCGGCGGCCATATTGGCCTCCTCCCCCATGAAATCTACGCTCACACCACTTCGAGTCAGGTCACGCTCGGCCAGCAGGCACACCACGCCGCCAGCTTCTAATACTTCTTTGAGGCGAGCAAAAGGCGAGGCTTCGCCCCCGGTGAGGGGAAGGACCTCAAAACCGAGGGTTTCGCGGTAGTCCACAAAGGCGTCGAAAAGCACTGCGGGCTTCAAGCGCTCTGCGACAGTGGTGAACTGGCCATAGTGGCCCACGAGGAAGACACCCGCCATGTCCCAATTACCCGAATGTGGGAGGGCCAAAATAGTGCCGCGTCCGGATTGAGCGGAAGCATCAAAATGCTCGAGACCTTCCAAGCCGCTGAGCAAGCGCTCGTGCAGGCTGGCATCGCCGTGAATAGCCGGCAGGCGGAAGGCCTCCATCCAATAGCGCATATAGGAGCGAACGGAATCGCGTACCAGCGCGCGGGTAACGTTTTCTGGCCCCACCACGCGGGCAAGGTTGCGGCGCAAGCCATCCATTCCGCGGCCGTTCCTGCTGGCAAAGTCGGCGCCCCACCGAAACAGCGTGCGCGCGATGGGCTCGGGTAACCGGCGCACCACCTTCCACCCCGCGAGGTAGCCCGCCGCGGAGAGGTCTTCTTTATCCCACATGGTGTTAAAACCTCCTGGTTTTTCGGTGGTGCTCAGCGAGCTAGTGCTGCTCCTGGCGGGCAGCGATGACCATGCGCTGGCACACGGTGAAGATGGAGCCAACGGCAAGGCTCCACAGCGCTACCTCGATAGCATGCGGAACGCCAAGGCCCTCAAGGCCAATGCCGCCCAAGCCCAAGATAAGCCGCTCAGGGCGCTCGATGAGGCCGCCGACCATCTTGAACCCAGACGCCTCTCCCCTAGCCTTGATATAGGAAATGACCTGGGAACATACCAAGGTGACAAAGCAAGCGATGACCGTAATGCGGGAAGAATCCGCGGAATAAATCAGCCACCACGCAATAGCGCTAAACAAGGCACCATCGGTGATTCGATCGCAGGAAGCATCCAAGGTCGCGCCAAAGGCGGTGGCTTTGCCAGTCAGACGCGCCATGGTGCCGTCGAGCATGTCAAAGGCGGCAAAGAGGCCGGATAATACGGCAGCGGAAAACAGGTGACCGGTAGGAATGAGGATCACCGAAATAGCAATGGTGACAATGGTTCCCACAATAGTGACCACATTCGGGGTCAGGCCCAGCTTTAAAAAGGCCTTCGCTATAGGTTCCACCACCACGGCGGCGGGCTTTCGCCCATGCACGCTAAGCACGCGAATCCTCCTCTTCCATCTCGCGCCAACCTTCTGCCAGCACGCGGCGTGTATCCTGCAGAAGCTGCGGTAATACCTTAGTCCCATCAAGGACAGTCATAAAGTTACTATCCCCAGGCCACCTTGGCACCACATGCAGGTGCAGGTGATCTCCCACGGAGCCTCCTGAAGCGCGACCCAAGTTCAAACCTACGTTAATGGCCTCTGGGTGAGAGACGCGTTTGAGTACCCGGATAGCCTTTTGCGCAAACTCCATCAGCTCTTGAGATTCCTCTTGCGTTAGGTTCTCAAGCTGAGATTCTTTACGGTACGGCACCACCATGAGGTGTCCAGCGTTGTACGGAAAGAGGTTTAGCAATGCATAAACGCTCTTGCCGCGGGCGATGATGAGCCCGTCTTCGTCGCTACCCTGCGGGGCGGCAACGAAGGGGTCCTCAGAGCGCTTGGCTATATAAGCCATGCGATAAGGTGCCCACAGCCGTTCTAGACGGTCCGGGTCGCCCGCGCCTGAGTCAACGAAGGTCCCCTCCACCGCTCCATTGTCGAACGCGGCGGAGCTTTCGGTCTCGCGCGTCTTTTTAGCGTCGGGCACTGATGAGCTCTTCAGTCGGCTGCTCGTTATTGCGTTCTGCGACCCACGCAGTGATGAGTTCCACAGCCTCATTCACCGGCACACCGTTGACCTGGGTGCCATCTAGGAAGCGGAAGGACACGGCGCCGGCTTCCACATCGCGGGCACCGGCGACCAGCATGAATGGGACCTTTCCGGTGGTGTGATTGCGAATCTTTTTCTGCATGCGGTCATCGGAGGTATCCACATCGGCGCGGATTCCCTTCTGGCGCAGCTGTGCGGCAACTTCTTCAAGGTGCGGGGAGAATTCATCTGCCACCGGGATACCCACCACCTGGTGCGGCGCCAGCCAAGCTGGGAATGCGCCAGCGTAGTGCTCCAGCAGCACACCAAAGAAACGTTCAATGGAGCCAAAGAGCGCACGGTGAATCATGATCGGGCGCTTCTTTGTTCCGTCCGAAGCGGTGTACTCCAGCTCGAAACGCTCGGGCAAATTGAAGTCCAATTGCACGGTAGACATCTGCCAGGTACGGCCAATGGCATCGCGGGCCTGGACAGAAATCTTTGGACCGTAGAACGCGGCGCCGGCTGGGTCCGGTACCAGCTCCAAGCCAGACTTTTCCGCGACCGACTGCAAGATGGAAGTCGAGCGCTCCCAAATCTCGTCGGAACCGACGAACTTATTCGGATCCTTGGTGGAAAGCTCCAGGTAGAAATCAGACAGGCCATAGTCCTTCAGCAAGGAGATGATGAAGTCCAGGACCTTGGTGAGTTCTTCTTCCAGCTGTTCTTCGGTGCAGTAAATGTGCGCGTCGTCCTGGGTAAAGCCGCGGGCACGGGTCAGACCGTGGACCACGCCGGACTTTTCGTAGCGGTAGACGGTGCCGAACTCAAATAGGCGCAGCGGTAACTCGCGGTAGGAACGGCCACGGGATGCAAAAATCAGGTTGTGCATCGGGCAGTTCATGGGCTTGGCGTAGTAGTCCTGCGGCTCCTTGACGGTATTGCCTTCTTCGTCATACTCGCCATCGAGCTGCATTGGCGGGAACATGCCATCGGCGTAGAAGTCCAGGTGGCCCGACTTCTTGAAGAGATCACCCTTGGTGATATGCGGAGTGTTGACAAAGGAATAGCCGGCCTGGACGTGGCGGTTGCGAGAGTGGTTTTCCATCTCCATGCGCACGGTGGCACCATTCGGGTGGAATACCGGGAAACCGGAGCCAATCTCATCTGGGAAGGAGAAGAGGTCTAGCTCTTGGCCCAAGCGGCGATGGTCGCGCTTTTCAGCCTCTTCCACCATGGTCTGGTAGGCCTCCAGGGCCTCCTTGGACTCAAAAGCGGTGCCGTAAATGCGCTGCAGGCCAGCCTTAGACTGATCTCCGCGCCAGTATGCAGCAGAAGAGCGGGTTAGCGTGAAGGCCGGGATGTACTTGGTGGTTGGAACGTGCGGTCCGCGGCAGAGGTCGAACCACTCTACTTCCCCGGTGCGCGGGTTGATGTTGTCATAGTGGGTCAGATCGCCAGAACCAACCTCGGCGGCCTCATCGGAGTCAGGGTCAACGTTGCCCTTGTCCTGGACCAGCTCGAGCTTGAAGGGTTCTCCGGCAAGCGCCTGCTCCGCTTCTGCAGCGGATTCGTAAACGTGGCGCTCAAAACGCTGGCCTCCCTTAATGATCTTCTTCATGCGCTTTTCAATCGCCTTGAGATCTTCCGGGGTGAAAGGCTCCGCGGTTTGAAAATCGAAGTAGAAGCCATTTTCAATGGCCGGGCCGATGCCCAGCTTGGTGCCGGGGAATTCGGCCTGCACGGCCTGCGCCATAACGTGGCCGCAGGAGTGGCGGATTACCGCGCGACCGTCTTCCTCGCAGGCGGCTACCGGGGTGAAGGTGGATTCCGTGTCGGGGGTGTGCGACAAATCAAAGAGAGTGCCGTCTTCACCGCGAACGACTACGACAGCCTCAGGGCCCTTATTGGGAAGATTGAGCTCTCGCATTGCTGCGCCCACGGCCTGGCCGGCGGGCACGGTGAAGGAATCGTAATTGACCGGTACTGCGGGAATGAGTTCCGCCATAATCGCGCTCCTTTATGCGCTCGTGCGTCGGCGGCATACCTGGCCGCGTCCGCTATTTAAATTTACGGATAGCTATTCTACAACCCTGCATACTCGCAAAGCGATTTCGCCCACCAAGATTCACGCCCATCCGCGTCGAGGGTGCCCGGCGGGCAGAAATACATAGCGGAGCCGATATGGGTCAGCCACTCATTCATCAGGTCAGATTTATCCAAACGGGCCTGGATAGGCTCGAATTGCTTGGTGGGATCCTGCTGATAGCAGATGAAAACCTGGCCGATATTGGAAAGCTGCCCATCCTTGCCATCGGGGGCCAGCTCATAGTTATACGGCCGGCGTAGGATGCGTTGCTCCGGATGATCAGCAGGTGGCGCGGCCACGGCCATGTGCGAGTTTTTATCAATCACCGGCAAGCCGTAGTCATCTACCGCATCGAAATCTGCAGCATCAAATTCTTCTTCACCGGTAAGCGGGGCGCCGGTGTCAAGCTTACGGCCCACCGCATTTTCACGGGAGGAGCGATCCAGCTTCTCCCACGTATCCACGTTCATGCGAATGCGACGCACCACCATGGCCGTTCCCCCTTGCGCCCACTTCGGCCCTTCATCGATCCACACTTGGGCTGCAAAATCTTCCTCGCTGCGCGGGTTAACGGTGCCGTCCTTTTGCCCGAACATATTGCGCGCAGTAGCGCCCTTTTCGTGGCTGCCATAGGCATTAATAAATCCCTGCTGCAGCCACTTCACACTGGCATAGTGCTCACCGGCTCGCACCATGTGGCGCAGTGCATAAGTATTCATCAACGGGTCATCGCAACAAATCTGAAGGACAATATCGCTTTGTCCCCATTGTCGTTGCAGCTCATCACGCTTAAAGGAACGCACATCTCCCAACCAGTGTGGTTTCTCCACGCCGAGCAGGGAGAATACCTTCTGGCCTAGACCGCAGGTGATGGTCAAGTTGGCGGGCTGTTGCACCATTTCCGGTTCCAGGGTGCCCAGCGGCGGCTCCCCCGTACACAGCGCGCGGGCGTCCTCGGTCCACAGCTTCATGAGGTTGGCAAACTCTCGCTTGTCGACGCCCCTTTTAAAGTCAAACCCCACCAGATTCAGGTGAGCCTGCTCTGCGGTAGCAATGCCCGCCTGATGCTCGCCGTCAAAAGCCACGAGGGCGTCGGCAAGCGCAGGCTGTTCCTGTGCCCCAGCATCCGGGGAAGAGCCCTGGTTATTGCAGCCTGCCAACGCGAAGGCGCTGGTCGATACCGCAGCGCCAGTGAGAAATCCCCTTCTGCTGAACCCAGACATGGTTAGTGGTCGTGGCCTTCCTTATTGTGGGACATATCTCCGTGCTCCATGTGGGACATATCGTGGCCTTCCATATCGCCGTAGTCCTCATCCCCGGAAGGCATGCTACGCGTTTGGATCTCGCCCAGATCGAGCTCTTCGCCGCCTTCTAGCTTCACCTTAAGGTCAAGGGATTCGCCGGGAGCGATGTGGTTTCCCATTTCCATGAGCATGAAGTGGTCACCGCCTGGTGCAAGTTCGTGGGACTCGCCGGCCTTGACCACCAACGGGCTCGACATTTCCTGCATCTTGCCATCGACGGTCTCATGGATCTGGTTCACCTTGGCATTAAGACTGGTGGAAAAACCGGTGATAGCGATGTCCTTATCGGTGTGGTTCACCAAGGTGCCAAAAATAGCAGTCATGTCTTTATCTTCGTTGGCACGCACGACCGCGTCTTCGAAGGTCAGGTCCTCGGCTGCGGCGGGGGAGGACTTCTCCGCAGCGCTGGAGGTGGCATCAGCCTTCGACTCGGTGGAGTCATTTTGGTTCTGCGGGGAGCAACCCGCCAGGGCAAGGCCGGCCACAGTCAACCCCACAAGGGCAATGCTAGAAATCTTGGACATTATTTTTCACCTTCCGAATCAATGCGACGAGACTTGCCAATAAATAGGGCAACTACTGCGGCAATTGCCAAAACCCCGCCCACGCCCAAAATGATTTTCAGCGACATCGGCAGCCCCTCGGTTGCTTCCTGGTCTGTCGCGTCAGACTCGCCAGCCTCGGGGTTTTCGGCCCCGTAACCTTTAACGGAAAATTCCACACCACCGCGAGTAGCGTGTCCATCCGAAGACGTGATTTGGAAACCCACCTGGTAGTTGCCCGGCCCAGGGTTAACCCCCTCAGGAGTCTCAATTGTGAGGTCTCGTTCATGGAGCTGCGGTTCCTGGCTAAAGAGCTTCTCACCGGTATCGGCGTTGGTTACGGCAAAGGTGTTGAAGTCCTCTTTGGGGATGCCAGAAAACTCAAGGGTGATTTCCTTAGGGAACTCATCGAGTTGATCGCCGTCTTTGACCGAACCGCCAATAACGGAGTCGTGCGCGAATGCGGCAGGCATCGACCCGCCCAAGACCAGTGCGGCTGTGCCCACTGCTGCGGCTGTGCGGCGCAGCCAAGGTACGCGGTAGCCCATAGATAGCTCCTTTGTGATGTTGGAAAAGCACAAGTTGAATTGTCAGACATACTAGCCCCGCGACTTGCCATAGCGGCAATCACAAAAAGCAGCGCGTCGAGTCATATGTCGGCTTGAACTGGGCTCGAGTTCCGCTTCCTTAATAAAAAGAGGTATTTATCACTATTTAAGCCAAGTTGACTCAATTCCAGCGGACCTAGCCTTAGGACCTCTCCCCCTGCCGGGCATTAAAAAACGGACCAGAAACCATCAGAGCAAAAATAACCAGGGCGACGCCAACACCGATGAGCGTCAAAGGCCACGCCCCGCTGCCACTGCCTCCAGCCGCATCTGCCGCAGTAAGGCCCATAAAGAAAAGCACAGTCCCCGAAACAAAAGACGCGAAGCCGCAGGCTCCAACCAATAGCGGTACCACTAGTGCGCGTGACATCTTTCCTCCTCCGCTTTGGGTTATGACTCTTCAAAGGCAAGCGTATCGCACAGCACACGGAAGGAGACAAGAAAAAAGCCGCCCCGCCTCTGGGGCGGCTACATGGAGCGGATGACGAGACTCGAACTCGCGACCCTCACCTTGGCAAGGTGATGCGCTACCAACTGCGCTACATCCGCA
>NZ_JBBMGE010000008.1:0-151943 GCF_037908395.1 Corynebacterium sp. KPL4072 | reverse complement strand
AACAAAATACAACAAAGAAGAGGACGGTATACCACCGCCCTCTTCCTTGCGTTTTACCAGCCCACCCAGCTGGTGGAGGGCCTCAGCTGCAAAGCCAAGAGTACGGCTGAAGGCTATGGAGGGGAGAGTCTGGGCGGACTCACATCTTGTCACCGGCCCACAACGTGGCAAGGGTGCCCCGAGCTGTCTATGCAGTCTCGGGCTATTGAGCTATTTTTACTACCACCACACTGCCTATCCTGTAGCAGCCATCGGTTTCAACATAGGCCACCGAGAAGCCGCTAGCACGAGGCTCGGCGTACCGGGCTTGTGCTACTGAAAATCGATGAGACGGTGTGTGTATAGCGGCAGGGCGGACTCAAACTCGCGCGGCTTTTCACTCAGGGGATCAGTAAATTCGATGCGCGTGGCCGTTAGGTGCATGGGGATACGCATATCCTCTGCTTCTTCGGGAAAGATTTCTGGATAGACTGGGTCACCCAGGATAGGTACGCCTGCTTGCCACATATGGAGACGCAATTGATGGGTCTTACCCGTGGTGGGGGTTAATGTGTAAATTCCTAATTCTGGCAGGTGGCCGTGTAGTTTTTCATAAGGGGCATTGTCTATGCGCTCGACTGAAGCGAGGGTAGTGAACGCATTAGGGGGACCGTCGCCAATTCGGCCCTGGATTTCGCCGGGGGTCTTGGTGAGGTGCGAGGACCATTGGAGGGGCGTCGGAAAGCGCCGGTATTTGGCGATCGCTTGATAGGTTTTTGAGACTTTCTTTTCAGCGAAAAGGGTTTGGTAGGCACCGCGCACCTCACGGTGTTTGGTAAATAGCAAGATTCCGGATGTAAGTCTGTCTAGACGGTGTGCTGGTGCTAGTTCGCTATTTCCGGTCATTCGCCGCAGCTGGACTGTAGCGGTCTGTACGATATGTCGCGCCCGTGGCATGGTGGCCATGAACGGTGGCTTATCGGCGATGAGAATGTGTTCATCTTCATAGAGAACGGGGATGTCATAAGGCACCGGTATCTCGGGTGCCGGCATGCGGTAGAAAAAGACGTCCTCATCTTGGCGCAAGACGGATTCCGGTCGGAGCTGGGTTTGGTCGCGTAGGACCACCTCGCCGGAGTCAAAGCGCGCTTGGAGCGCGGCGGCGTCATCGTGAGGATGCCGGTGGCGTTGTGCCGAGATTACTGCACTAAGAAAATCCCAGGCGGTTATGTTTGCCTCAGGGGTGCGCACGCGGGTAGGGTTTAGGCCGTCTTTAATCGGTAAAGGCGTGAAACCTTTTCTGCGATGTACTAAGGTTTTGTCCATGGATTTTAACTCTCTCATTGAACCGGTTGTTGCCTTTTTCTCTGAAGGTATCGGCGCCGTAATTCGCACCGTCTTGGAATTTGTTTACACCGTTATGTTCCCGTCGAATTCTGAGGCCGCAACCATCAACCCTCAAGTCTAATCCGTACTACAATTAAGGTATAACCACGGAAAGGACACATCATGGCTAAGGAAGACATTGTAGTCGTTGCCGTTGACGGTTCGGAAGCATCCAAGAATGCAGTACGCTGGGCCGCAAATACGGCTATGAAGCGCGAGATTCCTCTTCGAATTGCATCGAGCTACACCATGCCGCAGTTCTTGTACGCAGAGGGCATGGTTCCGCCGAAGGAGCTTTTCGATGACTTGCAGGCCGAGACGCTGGAAAAAATCGAAGAGGCCCGCGCTATCGCTCATGAGGTTGCCCCAGAGCTGAAGATTGGTCACACGGTGGCTGAGGGCTCCCCGATCGATATGCTGCTGGAAATGTCGCATGATGTCACCATGATCGTCATGGGCTCCCGCGGCATGGGTGGATTGTCTGGCATGGTGATGGGCTCTGTCTCCGCTTCGGTTGTCTCCCACGCTTCTTGCCCAGTGGTCGTCGTTCGCGAAGATAATCACGTTACGGACTCCACCAAGTACGGTCCTGTCGTGGTCGGTGTGGATGGCTCTGAGGTCTCGCAGAAGGCCACTGCCTATGCATTCCGTGAGGCACAGGCCCGTGGTGCCGCATTGATTGCGGTCCACACCTGGATGGATATGCAGGTTCAGGCTTCCTTGGCTGGTCTTTCGGCCGCCCAGTCTGAGTGGGCTGATATCGAGAAGGAGCAGAGCGAGTTGCTGGCGGAAAACCTCAAGGAGCCGCGCGAGGAGTACCCAGACGTAGAGGTCAAGCAGCTTATCACCCGGGATCGTCCAGTGAGCGCTTTGACCGAAGCCGCAGAAGGTGCGCAGCTTCTGGTTGTGGGCTCCCATGGCCGCGGCGGCTTTAAGGGTATGCTCTTGGGCTCGACCTCTCGCGCATTGCTGCAGTCTGCACCATGCCCGATGATGGTTGTTCGCCCGGATGAGGACAACTAAAAGCTACTGCGTATAAGGTGCTCCGCCCATGTAGGCGGAGCACCTTTGTTGTTGCGTACCCCCTAGGGCCGGTTCGCTCGTGTACGTTGGAGTGTACCCGTTAATTTAGGAGGATTGCATGAATTTGGGTTTGGGGCTTTTTAGCTCGATTGTTATCGGTATTATTGCTGGCTGGCTGGCAGAAAAGATTATGAAGCGCGACCATGGCTTGTTGACCAACCTTATTGTTGGTGTGCTGGGCGGCATTATCGGCGGAATGATTATCCACTTCCTGAACATTGAGGAAGGCGGATGGATCTTCTCCTTGATTGCCGCTACTGGTGGTGCTTGTATCCTGTTGTGGATCGTGGGGCTCATTAAGAAGTAGCCCGCATTTAATTCGCGTACAAACCGGTTTGTCTATAAAGTATAGATGAACCGGCTTTGTCGTTTTAGAGAGGAAACCATGGCAGAAAAGAAGTCGCGCCGTAATCGGCCCAGCCCGCGTAGTCGGCTGCTGGAATCGGCGACCAAGCTTTTTACTACCGAGGGCATTCGTGTCATCGGAATTGACCGCATCCTGCGTGAGGCGGACGTAGCTAAGGCTTCTTTGTACTCCTTATTTGGTTCCAAGGATGCGCTCGTAATCGCTTATGTGGAAGCTTTGGACGAGAAGTTCCGCCAGGATTGGGAGCAGCGCACTGCGGAGATGACGGATCCGGATCAAAAGATCCTGGCCTTTTTTGATAAAGCGATTGAGGAAGAACCCAAGCAGGATTTCCGCGGATCCCACTTTTTGAATGCGGCCGGAGAATACCCGCGACCAGAAACTGAAGCTGAGCACGGGATCGTGGCCGCATGTATTGAGCACCGTAACTGGGTGCACTCTACCTTGACGGCATTGTTGACTGAGCGCAATGGGTACCCATCCTCTTCGCAGGCGAGCCAGCTTTTGATCTTCTTGGATGGTGGTCGCGCCGGCGCTCGGCTCACCAAGGAGATTGGGCCGCTGCAGACGGCTCGCGAACTGGCTACTCAGATGCTTTCTGCTCCCCCTGCTGATTATTCGATTTAAGATACTTTCGTGCCTCCATACGTAGCCGGTTGACCCGCTTCTTCTCTTCCTTGGAGAGGGCGGGTTCTTTTTCGCGCTTGCGCCAGCGGCGGATGCTGTCTCGGCGCATAGTATGAACGTCCTCAGTAAGTGGGTAGTCGCGGTGCAAAATGATCTCAAACATGGCGGTTTGGATCAGCGTGAAGAGATACGCGCAGCCCCAGTAGAGAATGATTGCTACCGGGATTGGTCCGGTTTGGGCCAAGTGCCATAGGAAGAATGGGATGACTAAGAGCAAAAAGCCCATGATGATGAAGACGCGACGGTTGACCTTTTGATCAAACTGAGTGGTGCGGAAGCTGCGCACCAGAGAAATAACAGAATTAGCCATGGTAAAGGTAATAGCGGCTATCAAGATGGGGTTGATGAGGTCGCCGTGTTCGCGGGCGAAATCCGTCAACGGGGCGCCGTAGAAGGTAGTTTGGCGGAAGGCCGACACATCGGAGGCATTCAGCATTCCCACGGTGGTGGAGCCGCGCTCGATATTAGACATGCGCAGGAGCACCTGGTAGAGGCCGATGAAGGCCGGGATCATGATGAGTGGGGGAAAACAGCCCGCTGCAGGGTTATAGTTGTAGCTCTTCATGAGGTTCTTTTCCTCTTGCATGAGCTCCACCATTTCCTCGGTAGTGGTGGCGTTGTTCATCTGCCTTTTGATGCGGTTGTTTTCTGGGCGGATGAGTGCGCCGATACGGGCGGAACGTACGGAAATCCAGTTCAGGGGGACAACGACTCCACGCACGGTGATAACGAGCAGAATGATCGAGATCAGCCAAGCCGTGGATTCACTGACGAAGCTGCTGACGATCCAGTGCCAGAATTTCATGATTCCAGAAACCGGGTACATGAAGACTTCGTACATACTTAACCTTTCATGGGCAGTATGGTCTAAGGCATGACTAAAGTTCTTGGGGAACTCATGCTAACCATTGGCGTGGTTCTTTTACTCTTTGCATTCTATGAAGCCTATTGGACAAATGTAGAATCCGGGCAGTTGCAAGAAGAGGCGAGTGCCGATCTTGAAGAGCAATGGAGGAACCCACGCCAGAAGATGGAGCCGGAATTGGGCGAGGCATTCGCCCAGCTCTACATTCCCACCTTTGGTTCTGACTATCACTTCGCCATCATTGAGGGCACCAATGAAGATGATCTGCTCCGCGGTCCTGGTCGCTACGTAGATTCCCAGATGCCGGGGGAGATGGGAAACTTTGCCGTTGCCGGCCACCGCGTGGGCAAGGGGGCTCCCTTTAATGATCTAGGCAAGCTGGAGACCTGCGATGACATCGTGGTGGAGACGCAAACGGAGCGAATCACCTATCGCGTACTGCCCATTGATGGAGAGCAGGCGGATTGCTTTAACGGAATACCGCCGGAGTATTCCCACGTGGTTGGCCGGCATATTACAACGCCTGGCGATGTCTCAGTGACCAACCCAGTACCAGAGTCTGACGCCGCGCCGAATCGCGAGATCCTTACCCTGACCACGTGCCACCCGCAATTTTCCAATGCGGAGCGCATGATTGTGCACGCTATGGAAGTAGAAAAAGAGGAGAAATAATGTATCGCGCTTTATGGAATTTTTTGCCGGGGCCGACACCGGTGAAAGTCATCTTGGCCATCGCCATTGCGGTGGGAGTTTTCTTCCTGCTGATGGAGGTTGTATTCCCGTGGCTGTCGCCAATGATGCCGTATAACGATGTCGCGGTCTAAAGGCCTAAGTTCGCAATCGCCTCGTGGGCGATCTGCTCTGATTTAACCGTTTGTTGCTGGTTGCTCCAGACCAGCACCGCGTGCGTGTCCTTCTGCACGGCGTATACGGCGTGTTCATCGACCACGCCCCGGCCGCCTTCCCAACCGTCAAAAGAGGCGGGTTCGGTGGCGTCGATAGGTGCGGCCCAATCCACTGCGGCGCGAGCGTCTTCGGCCGTGGGCATATCCCGCACGATGACGGTGGCTTGTGGGTCGTCCTGGTAGGACCAGAACACACAGGCCGGGGTAGGAAAGCGCGTGTCGACGCCCTGCTTGGTCAGGCGCTGGCCATTGGTTTCTTCGAGCCAGCCGGGGTCGATGTAGGGGCAATCGCTCCAGTCATTGACCTCCGCGGTCTGAGAGACGTTAACCTCGGGTGCTTGCGATGATTCTGGGGTTACCGGGGTGTTTGGCGCAGGGGCGGGCGTGGATGAATCGCAGCCGGCGATCCCAAAAGCGGCTAGGGTGAAAAGGGGAAGTAGGCTTTTGCGCATGAACTCCACAATAGACCGGGATACCGATGCACTCCGCACCGGCATCCATATCCTCACCGCTGGCCTGCTGGTGGTCGGCATTTTCACCTCGGCGCGGATGCCGCTTTCCCAAGCGATTATTAACCTGCTGCTCTTGGTGGGTTTTGCGGCGGTATATTTCGCGGGCTCGGTGTACGGGGAGAACTGGGCTAGGCCGGTGCGCTACTTGTGGTTATGCATCCTATCGGTGCTGTGGGTGGCGGACTTATTCGTGGCCCCAGCGGCAATCTATTTGGTCTTCGCCATGTTCTTCTTATACCTCACGGTACTGGATATGGCAGCGGGCATCGTGTGCGTCATTGGCGCCTCAATCATCACGGTGGTGGTGCAGATTCCGCAGGGGCTGACCTTTGGTGGGGTGATGGGGCCGGCAGTCTCGGCGCTGGTGACGATAGCGATCACTTATGCCTTCCGGACGCTGTCCCGGATGAATAAAGAGTTGGTCGCAACCCGTTCGCAACTGGCGGCCACAGAGCGCGATGCGGGCATGGTCGCCGAGCGTCAGCGCATTGCCCATGAAATTCATGACACCCTCGCCCAAGGGCTTTCCTCCATTCAGATGCTCTTGCATTCGGCGGACCGCGATCTGGATAAGCAGGATACGGACAAGGCGCGAGAGCGCATCGAATTGGCCCGAAGGACGGCCGCGGATAATCTGCATGAGGCTCGGGCGATGATTGCGGCCTTGCAGCCGCCAACGCTCAATGAGGCTTCCCTTGAGGCGGCGTTGACCCGCATGGCGGAGAATTTTGGTGCTACTGGAGACATCCACGTAGAGGTGGAATCCGAAGGTGAAGTACAACAGTTGCCCATGAAGGTGGAGGCGGCGTTATTGCGGATTGCGCAGGGGGCTGTGGGGAACGTCGTCAAGCATGCAGGGGCGAGCCGCGCCCGGATTACGGTGACCTATGAGGGCGATGAGGTGCGCCTGGACGTGGTGGATAATGGCAAGGGCTTTGATCCGGCCGCGGTGGAGAGTACCCCTGCAGGGCTGGGACATATTGGGCTGGCCGCAATCAGGCGCCGCGCGCAGGAGCTAGGCGGGGAGGTCATTATTGAATCCGCGCCGGGGGAGGGCACTGCTGTGTCAGCTAGTATGCCCTTAAACAGCCGAGTAGATTAAACTTTTGGTTGACAATGACATCGATAGGAGGAATGTCGTGATTCGGGTCCTATTAGCAGATGACCACGAAATCGTCCGGCTAGGCTTGCGCTCCGTGCTGGAGGGCGCAGAAGATATCGACGTCGTAGGGGAGGTCGCTACGGCCGAAGCTGCGGTTTCGGCTGCGCAGGCGGGCGGCATCGATGTCATCCTGATGGACCTGCGCTTTGGCGCCGGCGTGGAAGGGACCCGCGTTATGGGTGGTGCGGAGGCTACCGCGCAGATTCGATCCGCCATGGCCACCCCGCCCAAGGTTCTGGTGGTCACTAACTATGACACCGATGCGGATATTCTCGGCGCGATTGAGGCCGGCGCCGTGGGCTATCTCCTCAAGGATGCACCACCGCAGGAGTTGCTCGCGGCGGTACGCTCGACTGCGGAGGGTGATTCGGCGCTTTCTCCTATCGTGGCCGATAGGCTAATGACTCGCGTACGCACGCCGCGTACTTCCCTTACACCGCGCGAGTTAGAAGTATTGCAACTGGTGGCAGCCGGTGCTTCAAACCGCCAGATTGGACAAGATCTTATGT
Organism: Corynebacterium sp. KPL4072; assembly: GCF_037908395.1. Classification (NCBI taxonomy): domain Bacteria; kingdom Bacillati; phylum Actinomycetota; class Actinomycetes; order Mycobacteriales; family Corynebacteriaceae; genus Corynebacterium; species Corynebacterium sp. KPL4072. Next base: position 144,488 of record NZ_JBBMGE010000008.1, on the reverse strand, counting down.
TGTCTGAGGCCACCGTGAAGTCCCACCTTGTGCACATTTATGACAAGCTAGGTGTGCGTTCGCGCACCTCCGCCGTGGCGGCTGCGCGCGAGCAGGGCGTGCTCTAGTTGGCAGCGTTATAGGCCTCGATGACGTCCTGCGGGATCTTGCCCCGGTGCGCCACTGGCAACCCTTGGGTGCGTGCCCATGCGCGGATCTGACTCGGATTGGCGCGCTGTGCATTGATGTCCGGGGCAACGCGGGCGGCGTCCACGTAGGGGGCGAGAAGATTATGGAAGCGACGCGCGTTATCCGTGGAGAGATCGATAAGGTAGTTTTGACCGTTCACGCTGAAGCGAATGACTTCTAGCTGGTCTTCGGGAATTAGGGTGTGGTCCAAGTCGTCGTAAAATTGGGTCACTTCACGGCGGGACATTTTGCCTCCAATTTTCTAAATGCACACCAAGCAAAGAGAGCATTAATGGTGTTTCAGGGGATAGGGCGATTAGAAGATTATCAGCATCTTTTTCTGGCTGAAAAGACTTTCCCCGAAAAATTCCGGAACTTTATGGAAAATAAATATATGCCACCACCGCCCCCTATTCGGTGGTGGCATAAATGATTTTACTGGGCCAGACGCTGCTGGATTTCCGCAGTAATGGAGTCAATCTCCGAGCTAATGGTCTTGTGTGCGCGGCGGCGCTGCTGCTCAGTCATAAACTCAGCATTGTCGATGGCGGAGTCTACTTCCTGGAGGCGGTCTCGCACATCGCGCTTGAATCCGGCCGGGATATCCGTGTTGTCGAGGGAGTTGCGGATGCCGGCGGTGCGGGCCTTAAGTGGTGCACCGTAGCCAGAGAAGGAAGCCATCTGGTCCGAAGTTACGCCGGCTTTGGCGGCCTTTCGCTTTTCGCCTTCGGTTTTCAAGCCTACGTAGCCGCGGTAGAGAAGTGGCAGCAGCAGGGGAGCGGCGGTGCGCAGTGCACCGGCGTAGCGCTTGACGTTATCGGAATTAAAACGGCCGGCCTTGAGCTTGGCCAGTTCATTCTTGGCCATCTTCTCCTCGTGCTTGCGGCGCTTCTTTAGCCCCTTTTCCTCAGACTTGATGAGGTGCTTTTCCTGCTTGGCCAGGAGCTTTTGCTGGCGACGGCGGTCTTTAGACTGGGCCTTTACCTCTGCCTTAGCGCGGGTCTTGGCAGCCTTTGCCTGTGCGCGTGCTTCTTGGCGGGCCTTTTTAATTTTCTTCAGAATGCTCATTTAATTTCCCTCACGTTTGATCGAGTCTGGATTCAACTTTACCTTGCCATTCTATTAAGCTCACCCGGTGTGGAGGATGTGGTTGTTGCTTCGGACCTTGTGGGATGCCGTTACCGCTTAGTGCAGCGGCGTGCGCACCCCGAGATGCCGCGTACCCATGCCTCGATTGCCCGGGCGGAACGCCACGCCGCCGCCGTGGAGGCGGTCATGCAGATGCTTCCGCGCAGGGGTTCCGGTCGTTTCCGCCGCATCGATTTAGAAGGCGATGAGTGGGAGCGCTCCATGCGCACCCTTGAGGCTGTGGTTTCCGGATATACGCACATCACCAATGCGGTCTTTGCTACCGAGGAGTGGATGGTGCACGTGGATGTGCTGCTGCGTGAGGGCGATAAATACACCCCGATCATCGTCTCCAATCATCGTGTGGCCCGCAAGAATGACACGAAGACGACGCTGGCGGTGCCCACCCACAGGTTGGGGCTGAGCGAGCCGCTCGAAGCCCCGTATAAGCTGCGCCACCATGCGGTGGATGGCTACCGCTTAGCTTTTGCCGCTCGTGCTTTGCAGGATCTAGGGCTTGATTCGGGCTGGGGCGGAGCCATTGGACAGGATCGCACGCGAGCATTTTTTACTGACACGGCCAGGTTTGATCTGGAACGCGCGTGGAATCAGCCGCTGCCTACTGCGCCGGTACGGGTTAAAGAGTGCGCTAGCTGCCGCTTCTGGTCTTTGTGTGAACCAGAGTTGGTGGCGGCGGATGATATTTCGCTCTTTTTATCCGGCGACCGCGCTAAGCCTTACCGCGAGCGAGGTATTACTTCCGTGCAGGCGCTTATCGACGCCGACCTGGGCGAACCCTCCCGCCTTGCAGCCGCCTGGCGCGCCGGGGAAGTATTGTTGCGCCGCGGTGACGTGAACGTTCCGCGGGCGGACGTGGAAGTAGACGTGGATATGGAAGCCTACCTGGACCAGGGCGCGTATCTATGGGGAGCGTGGTACGACGGCGAGTATGTCCCTTTCGTGACCTGGGAGCCGTTGGGAGGGCGCGCCGAGGCGGAAAATTTTGCGGCCTTCTGGCGCTGGCTGATGGATCTGCGGGCGCAGGCGCATGCGCAGGGTAAAACCTTTGCTGCTTATTGCTACTCTGCCCATGGCGAGAATCACTGGATGCGTATGTCCGCGCGGCGTTTCCACGAGGTGGATGAGCGGGAGGTAGAAGAGTTCATCTCCTCGCCTGAGTGGGTGGATATGTTCGCCCACGTTAAAAGATCCTTCGCCGGCCCCTTTGGCCTGGGCCTGAAGGTTGTTGCGCCTGAGGCTGGGTTTACGTGGCCAGAAGAGGATTTCGACGGCGAAGAATCCGTGAATGCGCGGCGCGAGGCGCTAGCCGGGGACCTCGTGGCGCGGCAGCGTTTGCTGGACTATAACTCCGGCGATGTACAGGCCACCCGCGCGGTACGCGAGTGGATGGATGCCGGAGCACCGGGGGTTAGAGCGCTGTAAATAGGGCATACATGACCGCGAGGATCGCTATGCCCATATATACCTGGTTCCATTCAGGTCCCGGCTTGGGATCTGGGCCCTCCGCCTTTTTCATTAAGACCTGTTTCTGGGCTTTGACCGCTTGGGCGATGAGCACGGGGTAGACAGCCAGAGAAAGGATGCACAGAAGGGAGGCGGCCACCTTGAGTAGGGAAATATCGGTACCGATCCAGATGAGTAGCCCGCCGTTGACGAATGTGGCACGCAATAAGCCGAGTTTGTCTAGCTGCTGTAGGCCCGCCCGGACCGCAGAGGGGCCGCCACCCATGGTGGTGGGCAAGAGGTAACTCATGACGCCGATGAGGAGCTGACCGGCAAACCCCACCAGCAAGGCGAGGGAAGGCAGTGCCGGTTCAGGGGTGAAAAAGTGCCGGACGGTGTAATACGCCAAAGACAGCACCAGCCATAACGAGGCCATAAGGACGGAGACCGAGGCGAAAGTAATGCGATCGCGCGGGTCTTTAGCCACTGTGAGCACGTTGTCGAGCCACTGCTGCAGACTCAGTACCCAACCGCAGCCGTACATGATTAGGCCCAACTGGGGGAATCCGAGGAAGGCCCCAATGATGGTGGCGGCCACGCCGACGGCGAGCAGGGCAAAGGAGGAACGCATGTGGCGATTGATACCTTGGGTGCGCCAAATGGAGGGGAAAAGGATGGTGAGGGAGCCGGCCGCTGCCAAGCCGATGAAACCGCCGATATTGGCGGCGATATGGGCGAGCAGCAGCGTAGGGTGGCCGGGGTGGACCGCTAGCAGTGCGCCAAACATGGCGCCTACCGGCAGGCAGAGGGCGGAAAGTGCATAGGCGCCCACCACCGGCCGGAAGCGCTTTTCTTTGGCGCCGCGCCATTGCCGGAAGAGCGATGCCGCATGCCAAAGCATCATGAGAGTAATGAGCGTGGCTCCCACCTGGGTGACTATCCAGTGATGGGACCAGAATTCCATAAGGACTTGGCCGAGTAGCGTGATGATGATGCCGGCATTGAGGCCATAGATGCGACCCAATTGGGTGGGCCGGGCGGAATCGGGGAGGCGCTGTTGGGTGAATTTTTCCGTCAGGTGTTGTGACCAGACCATGATGCTATTGCTCACTAGTCCGAGGGTGAACAGGTGAATGAGCACCCATCGGTAGTTCGGCACCAGGGTATGCGTGGCACCCACGAGGATGAAGACCATCATCCACAGAGATACGGGCCGAGAGGCCCTTCGGTGCCACGTCCGCGCCGACCACTTATTCTCAGGCATAAAACCGATATTAGTCGGATTTAATCCTGGTCCAAGTCAGTGCACTAAGGTTAAGGGCCACTGCGGTGAAGAAGGCAATGAAGAGGGGCCAAGAAAGGGCGTCGAAAAGCATGCCTGCACACGCCCCCACCACCGAAGAGCCGAAATAATAGCAGAATACGTACATCGAGGACGCCTCCGCGCGGTCATGGGTGGCAATCTGGCCCACCCACCCGGAGGCAGTGGAGTGGACGGCGAAAAAGCCCACGGTAAAGGCGATCATGCCCAGGAGTGTCATGGGAAGGTTACCGGCGCATAATGCGATGCCAAGGGTAAAAAGTGCGGCCGAAGCACAGAGGGTTTTCCCATGCCCGATCCGTGCCACGAGAGAGCCCGCCCGCGCCGAGGACCACGTGCCGGAAAGATAGAAGAGAAAGGCCAAACCGGCGAGTGAAGGGGCCAACCCAAAATCATCGATGAGCCGGAAGGTCAGGAAGTTGTACATGGAGACAAATGTGCCCATAGAGAGGAACGCGGTGAGAAAGAGCAATGCCAAATCCCGGTTAGCCCAGTGGCCGAAAAGCGCCCGAGTTTCGCTGGTGAGATGGATGGATTTCGGCCGGAAATTGCGTTGCGCGGGAAGCAGGAGCCACGACGTGATGGCAAAGGCGAGCGAAACTAGCGCCGAGCCAAAAAGGGCCCAGCGCCACGTGGAAATCTCTACCAGCCCGGTAGGAATGAGACGGCCGGTAAGGCCACCGACGGAGGTTCCTGCAATGTAGAGTCCCATGGCGCGCGGTAGCGCTTTATCATCGAGTTCTTCAGAAAGCCATGCCATCGCGGTGGCAGGTGCACCGGAGAGGAGAGCGCCCTGCAGGCCGCGCAGCAAGATAAGATGCCATCCTTCGGCAGCGAGCGGCACAATGAGCCCCACACTGGTGGCGGAAACGGCCGAAATAAGCAGGATGCGGCCGCGGCCGAAGCGCTCGGAGAGGATGGAAGCGGGGACGACGCACAGGGCCAGCGCGCCCGTGGCGGCCGATACGGTCATGGCCGCCTCGGTGGAGGAAAGACCCATGTTTTGTACCAGCGTGGGAAGAATGGCTTGGGTGGAATAAAGGCTGGAGAAGATGGCCAAGCCCACTAGGAGCATGGCTACCGTTGCGCGCCGCGTTCTAGTCATGTCATTTAGCCTGCCTCGTGGTACTGCATGTGTAAAATGTGGAAAATTACAAAAAGCGATGCGGAGCATGCATGAATGTTGAAGATATCCGCGGCTTCCTTGCCGTGGTGGATTACGGTCGGGTTGGCGCTGCAGCCGATGAGCTGGGGATTTCCCAATCTGCACTGACCCGCCGCGTGCAGCGCGTAGAAGCAAGCCTCGGTGCCCGTCTTTTTGAGCGCACTGGGCACACCCTGCATGTAAACTCGCGCGGAACCGTCTTCGCTGCGACAGGACGGGAAATGCTCCGCGCCTATGAGTCAGGCCGGGACGATGTAGCCCGCCTCATGGACCCCGAACGAGGTACCGTGCGCCTTGATTTCATGCACTCGCTCGGCACCTGGCTGGTTCCGGATCTGATCAAAAGTTATCGCGAGCTGCACCCCCACGTGGATATTCGCCTGCACCAAGGGGCGGCGCAAGAGCTGGTGAGCAGAGTAGAAAATGGCGAATCCGACCTCGCGCTGGTAGGCCCGCGGCCGAATGCCGCATTGGGCTGGCACCAGATAAAGGTGCAGCGCCTAGGTCTTGCGGTACCGGAAGGCCACTGGGCAGCACACCGGCAAGAGGTAGATCTTGCGGAATGTGCGGCCGAGCCGTTCATCGGCATGCTTCCCGGCTATGGCACGCGCATGCTCCTTGATGCCCTGGCGGAAGATGCCGGCTTTAGTCCCCACCTTGTTTTCGAATCGATGGAGCTTACCACCGTTGCGGGGCTGGTAGCGGCCGGCCTTGGGGTGGCGCTCCTGCCGCTGGATGATCCTTATCTACAGGTGGGAAGCCTAGTTCCCCTTACGCCGCCGGCGTACCGCGAACTCGGCTTGGTGTGGCGCGCCGGGGACGATGCGCCTCCGGTGCAGCAATTCCGGGAGTTTATCCGGGCATAGAAAAAGCCGCCCCAGAGGGGGCGGCCTGTGTAACTAAAAGGAGTTACTTGGTGGCTGCAGCGAAGCGCTCAGCAACGTCATCCCAGTTGAAGACGTTCCATACGGCCTTTACGTAGTCAGCCTTAACGTTCTTGTACTGCAGGTAGAAAGCGTGCTCCCACATATCCAGCATCAGCAGCGGGGTGAAGTTGATGGAGGTATTACCCTGCTGGTCAGTCAGCTGCTCGATGATCAGGCGGCCAGCAATGTGGTCGTAGCCCAGAACTGCCCAGCCAGAGCCCTGCAGGGAGGTAGCGGCAGCGGAGAAGTGAGCCTTGAACTTCTCAAAGGAGCCGAAGTCGCGGTTGATAGCTTCTGCCAGCTCGCCGGTTGGCTCGCCGCCACCATTCGGGGACAGGTTCTTCCAGAAGATGGAGTGGTTGGTGTGGCCACCCAGGTTAAATGCCAAGTTCTTGGACAGGGCACGGATACGATCCGGGTTAGCCTCGCCGTTGCGCTCTTCCTCGAGCGCCTCGAGTGCAGCGTTAGCGCCAGCAACGTAGGTTGCGTGGTGCTTATCGTGGTGGAGCTCCATGATCTCTGCGGAGATGTGTGGCTCCAGTGCGTCGAATGCGTATGGGAGGTCAGGAAGTTCGTAAACAGCCATTAATTTAATCCTTTCTTCGGGTACGTGTCCCGATGATAGGCACGGTTGAAAGATTTCGCCATGATTAATTCGAATTGTGGAACCAGCGCGAATATTAACTGGCTGTGGAATAGCTTTTCGCAGTACAACGTTGGGAAGAAGGAATAAGGAAGGAGCTATGCCTCATGTGGATGTTTAAACCAGAGCCCAAGCTCGTTGCCGCAGACCAAGCCCTGTCAGGGCGAGCCGAGCCGATTCTGGACCCTGCCCCGCATGCTGTTTTAGGAACGCCGATTACCGGACCGTGGAAAGAAGGACAGCGCTCCATCCTCATTGCACTGGGATGTTTCTGGGGTGCGGAGAAGATGTTCTGGGAGACAGAAGGAGTGGAGTCCACCTCGGTGGGCTATGCGGGTGGCACTACCCCGAATCCTACGTATTACGAGGTATGCCGCGGACTGACCAACCATGCCGAGGTGGTTCAGGTGGTTTATGACCCGCAACGCATCAGCCTGCGTGATCTTGTGGTGCAGGCCCTTGAGGCGCATGATCCCACCCAGGGCTTCCGTCAGGGCAATGATGTAGGCACGCAATATCGCTCTGCCTTCTATCCACGCACGGAGGATGAGCGGGCAGAAATCCAGGACATCGTGGATTCCTATGCGTACAAGCTCAAGGAATTCGGATTCGGAGATACCACCACGGAGGTTAAACTCCTCTCCGATACAGATTCCGGGGAGTACTACCTAGCTGAGGACGAGCATCAGCAGTATCTACATAAGGTGCCCAATGGATACTGCCCGCACCACAGCACCGGGGTGAAGTGCGATTAAGCGTCGCGTCGGATGAAGCGGGCAATCTTCTTAGCCAACTTCGGGGTGAGCGATTGGCGCGATTGGGATCCTAAAACCTCGTCCCAATACCAGAGCATTTCCTCAAAGTAGTTGTGTCCGTGCCCGCCGGGGACGTTGAGGGAATTGATTTGGTCCAAGCCAATTTGCCACCAGGTAATAAATGGCACCCAGTGCAGCTGCCGGAAGGTATCCGCGTGCAGGGCCTCCGGCTGCGGTTCATGGATCCATGTGGGCCTGCGCACAAGGAGATTCAGGTCCCACCACACGATGGCGTCGGAAGCGTGTTGGGCAATGAGCATGCGGGGCCGGCGCCAGGTATGGGCGAAGTCGTTGCCAAAGGCGTCGTGCAGCGTGTGGTCCGGGGCCGCTGCGTAGCGCACATGTTTACCGCCATCGATAACGGGCAGACGTTCCAAAGAGCCAATGTCTCGGCGCAAACGCTGGGTAAAATGCGTCATGCGTGGAGGGCCGGAAAAGACGGCGCCATTGCAGGCAGAAAGTAGGTCCTCCACATTATGGTAGTTATCCATAATGGCGTAGGCTCCAAGCGATTCACCTGCAAAATAGAGCCGAGGGCGGTTTTCCTCCGGTAGCTTATCTATTTCTTCTTGTATCACCCGAATCAATTCGCAGGCTGCCTGCTTCGGAGCGTTTTTATCTACAAGGTAAGCAAAGACCGAAGGCAGATAGGAATATTGCATGGTGACGGTGACGCAATCACCGCCGGTTAAAAACTCATAGGAGCACGCGCCCCAATTATTTATCCATCCCGAACCCGCAGGCATCTGGATAACAATAGTTTCGCGCCTTAGGGCACCAGTGCGCTCGAGTTCGGCGCGAACTTTCTCTGCGGATTGCCGGAAGGAACGCCCCGGAATGTATCCGGCATAGATGCGGATGGGCTCTTTCGCATTGATTCCTGTTGCCATGCGGATATCGCGGGCGCGGGGGCCATTAGAAACAAAGCGGCGCCCCTGCTGCCCCAGCGCCGACCACGGCTCGAGCGACCACGGGCTACCGGACCGCTCCGGCTCCCAAGGCATGGAGGTGCCGGGGAAAATTTGCTTATTGATTCTTTGCGCTTGGTGCGAAAGTGAGCGCAACCAGCGCCGAAAAACCACGCGATCAGAAAGGGCAAAGGCCGTTAGGCTCAGTCCTGCGGTAACAACCGGCCAAGCGATAAGCGCCGGAACCCAGCGTCCCAACTGGCGCGATAATTTAGTAACGGCCAGCTGTGTGGCTTCCCCGATAAGCAGTAGTGTGCCATAGCCTGCGGTGCCAGCGGCCAAGCCGATCGCCGCCGTAACGGGCCCGCGCACGAGCTGTTTATTTACTAACTCCGCCTGCTTTTTCTGGTTGCGCAACGAAAGTACGGCATTAAAGGCGGTGCCGGCGCCGATAGCAAGGTGCAGGATCTGTCGATGTTGTGGCCCCAGGCGGTCCTGGGGGCGCTTACCAATGCTGTTGAGTAGGAAGCTTGTCGAAGCCGCCCCCAAATGTCCGATGCCCTGGCCAATGGCTACATTGGCGGCAGTCACCCACCACGGGCGAGGGAGGAGAGAGGGTGAAATTGCTGCCCACGTGGCTAATTCCGCACCCAAAATTCCAGCCGACATATTGGGCGGTAAGGTTTGCCGGCTGGTCATACGGACGATGGGCGTGAGATCCGCGGCTACGCCAAGAGCGATTAGTGCAGCGCGGCGGAGAGCGCGTTTCATAATGCCCGATTGTCCCAGATTTCGGTGGGAATTTCAGGGTGAGATCTAGCCCGTGCAAAACCCCCCAAAAAGTTGCACAATGGGGTCATGGCAAATCATGTAGGAAACAAGGTAGTTCTCATCGGCGCCGGCGACGTGGGAGTCGCCTACGCCTTCGCTCTCATCAACCAAAGCATCGTTGACCACCTGGCAATCATCGACATCGATGAAAAGAAGCTAGAGGGCAACGTCATGGACCTCAATCACGGCGTTGTTTGGGCTCCCACCCGCACTCGCGTCACCAAGGGCACCTACGCCGATTGCGCAGACGCCGATATGGTTGTCATCTGCGCCGGTGCCGCACAGAAGCCGGGCGAAACCCGCCTCGACCTGGTGGGCAAAAACGTCAAGATCATGAACAGCATCGTCTCCGATGTCAAGGCCAATGACTTTGACGGTATCTTCCTTGTCGCCTCCAACCCAGTGGACATCCTGACCTACGCCGTATGGAAGGCCTCCGGCCTGGACCACAAGCGAGTCATCGGCTCCGGCACCGTGCTGGACTCCGCTCGCTTCCGCTACATGTTGGGTGAGCTAGAAGGCGTTGCCCCGAAGTCCGTTCACGCCTACATCGTGGGCGAGCACGGCGATTCCGAGCTGCCGGCCGTCTCTACTGCCAATATCGCTGGTGTTCCGTTGTCCAAGAAGTTCGACACGGATCCGGAGTACGCTGAGCGCATCGAGAAGATCTTCGAAGATACCCGCGATGCTGCCTACTCCATCATTGATGCCAAGGGTTCTACCTCTTTCGGCATCGGCATGGGCCTAGCCCGCATTACCGCCGCCGTCATCCAGAACCAGGACGTGGCTCTGCCAGTGTCTGCGTATCTGCAGGGCGAGTACGGCGTAGAAGATCTCTACATCGGCACTGCCGCCATTATCAATCGTTCCGGCATCGTGCGCGCGATTGAGCTGCAGCTCAATGAGCACGAAAAGGAGCGTTTCGATGCTTCTGCGAAGACCCTGAATGACATCAAGGAAGAGTTCTTCGGCTAGTGAAGATTGTCGCCCACAGGGGATACTCCGGAAAATATCCAGAGCTATCCCCTCTAGCTTTTGAGAAGGCTTTAGATTTGCCAATTCATGGCGTCGAGTGCGATGTGCGCTTGACGCGCGATGGAAAGGTAGTGGTCCAACACGATCCCACGTTGGACCGCACTGCGGGGCGTCCCGGCCGCATTTCCAAGCTGGACTGGGAAGAATTGCGCGGCGTGGACATCGGTTCGGGCCAACGCATGATGCTTCTCGATGAACTCTTGGAGCTACTCGAGGGCAAACCGCACCACCTATACATCGAGACCAAGCACCCCTCCGGGCAGGGCGACATCCTGGAGGAGCAAACGGTGCTGCGCCTGCGTTATGCGGGGCTTTTCGACGATCCCCGGATCCACATCATTTCCTTTTCCCACCATGCCATTCGGCGGATGCAAAACTTGGCGCCGCATATGGACCGGATTTATCTCCGCCGCGATTGGGAACGCCACGTCAACCGGCCCGATGTGATGTTGTCCAAGCCCACCGCGCTGGGCGTATCCTTGCTGCGTGCGAAGCTACAGCCAGCAATTATCGGTGCCCAGGGATTGCCTACTTACCTGTGGACCGTAGATAAGCCGGAGGATATGAAGTGGGCGTGGGCCAATGGGGTGGATATGCTCGCTACCAACCAACCCGAAGTGGCCCTGCATGCCATTGAGCTCTAGTAACCAGGTATCTTGGAAGCATGGCCAAGAAGAAAAAGAACAAGGAACAGCTGCCTGATGGCATGTCCCGCCGCCAGGCAAAGCTCGCCGCCCGCGCCAAGGAGCGCGCTGCCCTAGAAAAGGATCCCCGCCCCTACGGTGGACTTGCTGCAGAGGCCAGCCTGGTCGCCATGCAGGAGTTCGTCCCCTCCGCTTTTGCCAAGCTTGAGGTCAAGGGCTGCGACAAGAACGTATATGTAGCCACCGTCTTGCCGGGTGCTTCTGCTGCGCTAATTCGTGATGCCGAATTTGGCGGCGATGCCTTCGTGGGCTTGCAGGTACAGTCGCATACCCATAACCCGGGCCGCGACCTCGCCTTTGCCCTCAACTGGGTGAAGAATAATGAGCCTGGCGCCACCCTGGAATCCACTGCGGCTGATGGCTCGGAGCCGAAGCTGGAAGAGCTTATCGACGCCTCCGCAGCCCTCGACGTGCAGGTGCACCAAGACTTCGAATGGTGGATCCCGGAGGGTGCACAGGTCACCCCGCAGATTGCGCAGTCCCTACGCGCAGCTAATGATTCCGTCATCGAATCCCACGAAGTGGGCGAGAACATCACCGGCGCTGCTTTCTGGGCAAATGCCGGCGGTGGCAAGGCCCATATTCGTTGGGTCCGCCCGAGTGACGATGAATCCGCATTCTTGAATGCGCTGGCACGCGTAGCCGCCCGCGGTGAGCTGAACCTCGGTGAAGATACCAAGTTTGCCGGTGTCTTCCGCACCCACGGCCTTATTGCCCCAGTCTTTGACTTGGATCCAGAGGTTGACCACGCTTCCTATGAGGACCACCTCACCCGCGTGGATAAGGCCCTGGAGGAGGAAATTTCTAATGATGCTCAGCTCAGCGCCGATGAGCGCAAGCAGCTCGAAAACATCAAGTCTCGCCAGGTGACCTTGCGTTAAAGACATAAAAAATGGCACCTCCTGTGGCGGAGGTGCCATTTTTTGATCCCTATTTGAGGGAATCCCACAACCCAGAGGCTGCTTCCTCGTCCCAGAGGACTACGTTGCCTACCTCGGTGTCTTGGAACCCACCGATGGGGACGGTTTCTGTTTCCACACCGGAGCCCATGGCAAGCGCCACGCGGGCAAGATGCCAGACGTGGTCACCGTTGCCCACGATGAACGAGGAAGCGGTGTGGTTGACCAAGGAGTAGGCGCGGAATGGGTTGATAATGGTGGCAGGAGAAGCCACCTTATCCAGCAAAGCGGAGAAGAATTCGCGCTGGCGCTGCACGCGGTCTAGGTCACCCATGGCAGTAGCACGGGTGCGCACGTAGCCCAAGGCATCGCGTCCCTTGAGCTTTTGGCAGCCGTCTTGGAGATCGATGCCGGCGAGCGGGTCATTGATGGGTTCTTTCACGCACACGTCCACACCGCCGACAGAATCGACCACATTGGCCAGGCCACCCATGCCGATTTCGGCATAGTGGTCGATGTGCAGACCGGTTGTCCCTTCAACGGTTTGGGCGAGTAGCTGCGGTCCACCGTAGGTAAAGGCGGCATTGATTTTGTCCATGCCAAAACCGGGGACCTCTACGTAGCTATCGCGCGGAATGGACACGAGCTTGGCCTTGCCGGTGCGGGGAATGTGCAGCAGCATGATGGTATCGGTACGGCCTTCACCTACATCGCCGCCGGTGCCCAGTTCGGCCTGCTGTTCCTCGCTGAGGCCCTGACGAGAATCGGAACCGACGAGCAACCAATTGGTGCCGGCGGTATTAGACACTTGGTCTTCTGGAAGCGCTTCGACACGGGTGAGGCGAGCATCGGTCCAAAACATGAAGACGAGGTTGAATACCAAGAGGACAACAAGCGCCATACCAATACAACCGAGGGCGCGCTTGGCAGGGTTGACCTTCTTACGGCGGCTATGCGGGCGCTGGCGGGGCGCCGGTCGGGGTTCGGTCCGACGGGGCGGGCGTTGCTGCGCTCGGTATTGACTCGGGTAGCGGCTCGGCGTTGGGGGCGGGGTGCGGCGCGGTGGCTGTTGCTGCCGCTGTGGCTGCGGAGCGCGGAAGGATTGCTGTTCCGGTTCGACGCGCCGCGGCGTCGGGCGGGCGGAGGAACGGCGTCGAATGGGGCGGCCGTATCGATCCTTGAGGGGACGTCCATCGGCCCCAAGGACGAATTCAGTGGAGGAACCGTCGCCGGCTCGGCGGGCCTCCCTATGCGGATCTCGTCCTGATTCAGTCATGCGCTATACCTTACAAGGTGCGGGGAGTTTCGCCCGCTTCGCGACGTCCCCCTAAGGGCATTTTCACAGGAAGGAATAACCCACGAAAGCGACGGCGTCGATAAGAAAATGCGCTATGACCAACGGCCATACCCGTCCCGTGCGGTGGTAGTAGTAGCCATACACTAACCCCATCACGATATTGCCACATCCAGCAGAAACTCCCTGGTAGAGGTGGTAAGAACCGCGCAAGATAGAGCTCGCGGCAAGTATTGTCGGCAGGGACCAACGGGCCTGGCGCAAGCGCGTCATAAACCACATCACCACCACGGTTTCCTCCGCGAAGGCATTAGCCGCTGCCTTAAAAAGGGAAACGGGAATGTGCACCCAAGCATTGGCAAAATCGCCGGGGATAACCTCTTTGCTCCACCCGAAGTGGACCGCCGTGAAATATAGGGCGAGTCCCGGAATTCCAATAAGTGCGGCAAGCCCTGCCCCCTCCAGCCAGTCGCGGGCGCGGTAGGCGCGCGGGAAAATATGGTCCTTAGCCAGCAGGAAGAGCGCTAAGGCACCATAGGAGCAGAGTACAGTGGCCGAGCACAGCTGCAGGCCCATATCCACCCAGGCTAAAGAGGACTGGCTGGAGTTGAGCGTGACCGATTGCTCATTGAGCCGCTGCGGTGAGGCGAAGGAATTGATGAGGTTCAACACCGCCCGCACCCCGGAAATACCAAAGGTGAGGGTGAGGACGATGAGCAGTTCGGCGCGTAGAGACTTGGTCATGGGTGCAGGATGTGGGCGAGGCCGAGCAGGGAGGCGTCGGAAAGCGTAATGCCCCCTAGGTGTACTCCCACCGGTGGGTGATTGGGAATGGTCCACGGCACGGAAATGGCGGGAAGTTGGGCCATATTAAACAGCGAACCCCACGGGGACCACTGGGTCTGGGCTGCGAAATTCTCCTCATGGGACAGAGACAGGAAATATCCGGTGCGCGGTGGATCCGTGGTCAGCATCGGGGTGAGGATGGCATCTACGCCCCACTCTTGGGCCAGTAGGTCCGGCAGCTGCCGAACGTGTGCCCGCGCCGCGGCCACCTCAGCAGAGCTGACGCGCCGCCCCTGCTGGGCAATCCACTCGGCGTAGCCTTCTGCTGGGTGAAGCTCCGCTAGGCGGGAGGTAAAAATATTCCGGAAATGCGCAAAGGTAGCCCGAGCCTGAGGGTAGGGGGAAATGGGCACTACCTGAAAGCCGGCTGCCTGTAGGCGCTGGGCGGCCTCGCGGGCGGCGCGGAGGTGGTGCGCAGCGACGCTGGCATCGCAGAACAACGGCTCCAGTAGCAGACCGATGCGGGCGCGCGGGGTGATCATGCGGTGCCCATGCAAAAACGCATTATCTGCCACGGTCCGGGTAATAAAGCCCTGCACGCCCAGCTCCGCACCCGCCGGTTTGAAACCCACGACGCCGCAGGCCGCGGCCGGCACGCGGATGGATCCGCCGCCATCGCTGGCGTGGGCTGCTCGCAGCAATCCTCGTCTGACTTGCACCGCCGCGCCACCCGAAGAACCACCCGGGGTGCAGCCGGGGTAGAGGGGATTATCGGGGTGGGGCAGGCCCACCGGTTCCGTATCTACACGCAGGCCAAGTTCCGGAGCGGAGGACTTGCCGATGATGCGCGCACCCTGCTTTTCCAAGCCCTCTATGAAGGAATCGCTACGCTCAGGGTAGTAGGTACGATCGATGTTTCCCAAGGTAGTGGGCATGCCGCGGACATCGCAGAGATCCTTAGCGGACAGGACCCAGCCGCTTAGCCGGCCGTAGGCGGAAGGCTTGCGGTCCAGATCCACGTAGGTAAAACCATGCTCCTCTGGGGCAAGGCCGCGCAGGTCCGCGCGGAGCTGTTCTACGGAAAAGTCCATGGGGCACCAGTCTAGTGGGCTAAGGTGACGAGCATGATTACCACCATCGCCTTCCTTGGACCGGCCGGAACTTTTACGGAAACGGCCGTGCACAAGTTTGCCGC
This sequence comes from Corynebacterium sp. KPL4072, assembly GCF_037908395.1. NCBI lineage: Bacteria > Bacillati > Actinomycetota > Actinomycetes > Mycobacteriales > Corynebacteriaceae > Corynebacterium > Corynebacterium sp. KPL4072. The sequence goes on along the minus strand of NZ_JBBMGE010000008.1, from coordinate 129,206 downwards.
GCACCTGCCGGAGGTAGAGACCATGCCGGTTGGCTCTCCATCGGAAGCGGTGGCCGCGGTGCGCGCCGGGCAGGCCGAGTATGCCTGCGTAGCTATTGAAAATTCCGTCGATGGCGCGGTAACCACCACCTTTGATGCCCTTGTAGAGGGAGAACCGGTGCAGATTTACCGCGAGGTGGATATCCCCGTGGCCTTTAGCATCATGACCCGGCCGGACACGGAGGATATTAAACGGCTCAGTACCCACCCGGTGGCCTTCCAGCAAATCCGCGGGTGGGTAAAAGAACACCTGCCGGAGGTTGAGTTCGTGCCGGCTAGCTCCAATGCGGCTGCGGCCGAGGCGGTGGCTCGGGGGGATGCTGATGCCGCGGCGGCACCAGCGCGGGCGGCCGAGATCTTTGGTTTGGAGACCATGGCCCAGGGGGTGGCGGATATAAAGGGCGCCGCAACACGGTTTGTTTTGGTGGGGCGCCCGGGAAAGCCTACCGCGCGTACCGGACAGGATCGCACCAGTGTTATCTTCACCCTGCCTAATGAGCCGGGCAGCCTGGTGGGAGCACTGCAGGACTTTGCACACCGCGGGGTGGACCTTTCCCGGATTGAGTCGCGTCCAACGCGGGAGGCCTTTGGTGAATACCGTTTCTATATAGACCTCATTGGGCATATTGAAGACCAACCGGTGGCAGAGGCGCTCCGGGCATTGTGGTTGCGGGCGCAGAACGTGCTCTTCCTTGGCTCTTGGCCGGCGGCAACCCCCGCAGGCAGGCCGCCGCGCGATCTTGCCGCGGCGGATGAATGGGTAGCGCGGGCACGCAGGGGCCAATAATCTAGAGGCATGCCCGGAAGAATCATCCTGCTGCGCCACGGCCAGACCTATTCCAATATTTCTCGTCTTCTTGATACTCGCCCGCCTGGGGCCGAGCTTACTGAGCGCGGGCGCGACCAAGCCACGGAGGTCGGCCGTGAGCTAGCGCAGTTGGTGGGCGAGCGCGAGGTGGAATTTAAATGCTCCGTCGCGCTGCGCGCGCAGCAAACCGCGATGCTGGCGGCACGCGCCTTTGAACAGGAGCGCGGCATTCCAGAGTTTTCCCAGCGCGTTGATGTGATCGCCGGCGTGCACGAGATTTCTGCCGGCGATTGGGAAATGGACGGCAGCGAGGATGCCCACCGTTCGCACATGGTGGCCATGCGCGGCTGGTGCGATGGCGAGCAGGACGCCGGAATGGAAGGTGGCGAGACCCTAGAGGATGTGCTGGCGCGCTACCAGCCGGTTCTGGAGGGCATTGCGGGCCAGCTTGCCGACGACCACGATGTAATCCTTGTCAGCCACGGCGCGGCCATCCGCGTGGTCACCAAGCATGCCACGGGGGTTGATGCCGACTTTGCCTATACCGGCTATCTGCCCAATTGTCGCTTCATGGTGATGGAGCCCTGCGGCAAGGACTTTGGGCAGTGGACATTGACCCGTTGGGCAGATACGGAGCTCTAGCCCCAGCCTAGGCGGTGCAGCTCCTCTTCCTCGAGGCCAAAATAGTGGCCGAGTTCGTGAAATACTGTCACCTTGACCTGCTCTGCTAGGTCTTCCTCGCTGCCGGACCAGCGCTGCAGCGTCTTGCGATAAATAAAGATCGCATCGGGCAGGAAACCAGTGTGATCGAAGGTGCGGTGGGGCAGCGCCACGCCTTCATAGAGCCCGAGCAGCATCGGGTTATCGGGGTTTTCATCTTCGACCAAGATGACGAGGTTGCGCATGCGACGTACAAATTCCTCGGGGACCTGATCCAGCGCCTCGTTGACCATTTCATCGAAGCGCTCTTCCGAAACCTCCACCATTAGGGTGCTGGGGCTGGTGCAGGGGCGGCGGATTCGGGCGCTGGCCTATTGTCCTTATCCTCGCGCAGCGGATTGCGCTCAGGTCGCTCCTCCGGCGGCTTGCCATCGATAGTCAGGGCCTGACGGCCACCGGTAGCGGAACCGGTGATGGCAGAGAAGCCGCCGCCTGCGCGGGCATGCACGAGGAAGCAATTGACGGACTTGGTGCCACCATTCCATGAGGCCTCGGTGATAGAACCCCAGAACGGTTGCAGCGTGGATTGATAGAGCTGTTCTTCGCCGCCGAGGTAGTCCTCGGTAGCGGCGGTGCAGGTATCGGAAAGGAATTTGTCCATATCCTTGCCATCCGGGTAGCCATCAGGGAACTGCTTGCCCACATCAATGACGGATACGGTTTCCATCTGGTGCGGCTTAGCGCAGTCAACGACGTGTGGAACCTGCTTGTCATCGATGGACAAGCATTCGCCCGGCTTGGTGAGGTTGGCCTGCTCGGAGGCTTCTACGTTGCCGAGATTAAGCTGCGGTACGCCGTGGTCATCGGTGGTTTGCAGGCCGCAGAGTAGGGTGCGGTCGCCGCGATCCCAGGCAGACTGCGGCGGGAGAATGGATGCCACGTCGTACTTGCCGTTGGGATCCCACTTGCCGTGCAGGTAGTTCACGGTGGCGGATTCGCACAGCTCATCGCGCAATTGGTGTTGGCGGGTAAGTGCCGGGCGAGTAGCATCTGGACCGAATTCGCTGGTGGGGTACACACTTAAGTCTTCGGTCTTGGAGACCTCGAAGCGGTGCTGTTCGGAACACGGTACTTCCTTGAACCCTGTGGCGGAGCCATCTTGCGCGATATCCCACGTCAAGCAGGCACCAGCGGCCGCGGCGGTGAAAGGTTCCGGTTTAGGGGCAGCGGTTTCTGAATTATCCCCGCTATCGTGCTGCTGGGCAGCGGTGGTCTCACCGCTGCCCGATTTCTGGGAGCTGATAACGCCGTAGATGCCCATGAAAACGGCCGCCGCGATTGCCGCAATCAAGACAATCTGGACGGCCACAGCGGAACGCCACGCAGGTGATTTCTTCATAAGGCCCCTAATCTTACCTTTTAACCTGGATGCTGGCTAGAGACTGTTCTCCCTAGCCACCCGGGTAGTCAGGCGATAGCGGTCGGTGCGATAAACCGAGGAGCACCACTCCACCGGCCTATCGCCCGAGCGGGAGTAGCGCACAATGTGAAGCAGTGGGGTGCCCACGGGGACGTCGAGAAGCGGGGCAGTGTCCGCATCGGCCGATATTGCGGAGACCGTCTGATCCGCATCGGTGATGGGGACATCAAAGACAGAATCGAGGATGGCGTAGACCGAGTTGTAGATGTCATTTTCCAAAAGGCTGGGCGCGAACGTGGAGTTATACCAGCCATCGTCGATGGAGTACGGTTCGCCATCGCCCAAGCGCAGGCGGCGCAGGTGAATATGTTCGGTGTTAGCGGGCGTATCAAAAAAGATGGCGGCATCCTCTGGGGCGCTACTGCGGCCGCTAGTAAGGATTTTAGAAGAGGCGGTGACGTCTTGGGCGCCCATCTCATCTGAAAATGAGGCCAGGTGGAGCCGGGAGACTAGGGGATTGGGGGCCACGAAGGTGCCCTTACCGCGGATGCGGCGCAATTTTCCGGCCGCGACGAGATCACCGATGGCGCGGCGTACTGTGATACGTGACACCCCGTAGGTCTCCTCAAGGAGCCTTTCGCCGGGGAGGGTATCGCCGGGTTTGAGGGTCGTGCGGCACAATTCTTCGAGGATATCGTGCAATTGGGCGTGTTTTGGAACGGGGCCGTCCGTAATAGTGCGGGCGGGGAGCTGAACGGCGGACATAACTCCATGGTAATTCGCTGGTTATTACCACCGCAAGGTGTTGTCAATACGCTAAACTTACATTCGTGATTGATCTCAAGCTACTCCGCGAAAACCCTGACGTTGTCCGTGCTTCCCAGGTGAATCGAGGTGAGGATCCCTCCCTCGTAGACCAGCTCTTGGAAGCTGATGAGCAGCGCCGTGCTGCTATTCAAAAGGCCGACGAACTGCGCTCCGAGCAGAAGGCTTTTGGCAAGAAGATCGGCCAGGCCTCCCCGGAAGAGCGCCCGGCTTTGCTAGAGGGCTCCAATGAGCTGAAGGCCAAGGTCAAGGAAGCGGAAGAGGCACAGTCTGCCGCTGAGGCCAAGGTGGAAGAGCTGCAGTACAAGCTGGATAACGTGGTTGAAGGCGCCCCAGCCGGCGGCGAAGATGACTTCGTGGTGATGGAAGAGGTCGGCCAGATTCCTGAGTTCGACTTCGAACCGAAAGATCACCTTGAGCTGGGCGAGTCCCTGGGCCTTATCGATGTCAAGCGTGGCGCTAAGGTAGGTGGAGCTCGCTTCTACTACCTCACTGGTGACGGTGCCTTCCTGCAGCTAGGAATGCTCATGCTCGCGGCCCAGAAGGCGCGCGAAGCTGGTTTCAAGCTGATGATTCCGCCAGTTCTAGTCCGCCCAGACATTATGTCCGGCACCGGGTTCTTGGGACAGCACTCCGATGAGGTGTACTACCTCCCAGCCGATGATATGTACCTAGTCGGTACCTCGGAGGTGGCCCTTGCCGGCTACCACAAGGATGAGATTATCGACCTTTCTAACGGTCCGCTGCAGTACGCTGGCTGGTCCTCCTGCTTCCGCCGCGAGGCCGGCTCCCACGGTAAGGACACTCGCGGCATCCTGCGCGTCCACCAATTCGACAAGCTGGAGATGTTCGTTTACTGCAAGCCTGAAGATGCAGAAGAAATGCACCAGCGCCTTCTATCTATGGAAAAGGACATGCTTGCAGCCATGGAGCTGCCCTACCGCACCATCGACATTGCCGGTGGCGACCTCGGCTCTTCGGCAGCCCGCAAGTTCGACAATGAGGCTTGGGTTCCTACCCAAGGCACCTACCGCGAGCTGACTTCCACCTCGAACTGCACCACCTTCCAGGCTCGCCGCCTGTCCACCCGTTACCGTGACAAGAATGGCAAGACCCAGACCGCAGCTACCTTGAACGGCACCCTGGCGACTACTCGCTGGCTAGTTGCTATCTTGGAAAACCACCAGCAGGCCGACGGCTCTGTCGTTGTCCCTGAGGCCCTGCGCCCCTTCGTGGGCAAGGATGTCCTCACCCCGCAGTAAGTCCGCCGTCGTCCTGGAGAGTTATGAACGCTGCGACGAATTTCCTGTATCGCCAGATCACTCACATTGGCAGGGGGGTGACTCTGGCGCAGGGATTAAAAATGCGCCTTTCGGGTGAAGAAAATATCCCCGATGAAGGCGGCGCGGTGTTGGTCTGTAACCACACCGGCTACATGGACTTCCTCTTCGGGGCCTTTTTGGCTTACCGCAAAAAGCGCCTCGTGCGCTTCTTGGCAAAGGCTGGCATCTTTAAAGCCCCGCTAGCGGGTCCCTTGCTCAAGGCCATGCACCACGTGCCAGTTGATCGCATCGATGGCAGTGCCTCGATGCGGCAGGCGGTTCGGCTCGCTAAAGAGGGCGAACTTGTCGGGGTGTTTTCTGAAGGCACGATTTCCCGCAGCTTCGAAATCCGCAGCATGAAAAGTGGTGCCTCCCGCATCGCCTATGAGGCTGGGGTGCCGGTAATCCCGCAGGTCATCTTCGGCTCCCAGCGCCTGTGGACCAAGGGGCATAAAAAGAATCTGGGGCGGACGAAGACTCCAGTCTTTATCACTGCCCTAGAGCCGTACTATCCCACTGGTGATGCGGAAGCGGATACCGCGGAGATCAGGCGCCGAATGCAAGAGGCGTTGGAAGGGCTATGGGAACAGTACGAAGCTGAATTTGGCCCCATGCCAGCGGGCGAATATTGGGTGCCCGCCCGTAAGGGCGGCGGCGCTCCCACCCTCGAAGAAGCGGAGGAGCGGGATGCTGAAGTAGAAACTGAGCGCCACCGTGTGCGCCGACTACGTGATGATCTGGTGGGGCTTAAAGAACGCGTATCCGTCACCACGGTTGACCTAGTGCGCAACCGCATGGCCGCCGCCAAGGGGGATGAAGAGGATGCGCCCAAGACTAAGGCGCGCACCGCCCCAGAGACTTTGGATTGGATCAAAGCCAATCTCAACGCCGTGGTGGAAGAGGCAACACGTGGTTTGGATGAAGGCCGCGATAAGGTCGCGGATGTTATGGCGCAACTGAAATCTGATGTGGCGCAAACCCAGGCTTCCATTACCGCCAGCAGCAAAGAGATTTGGGCCGGTTCTAAAGCTGAGCAGGGCCTTTTGGCAGCAGCTACCCAATCCCGGCTTATCGTCTCGCGCCTGCCGCACCGCATGAAGGCTCAATTCTCCTCCATCCCGCGTGTGGTGGTAGCGCACAGTAGTGCGCTGAATTGGGAGGATGGGGCACTGACCCCGCGGTTGCGCAAGGCTTTTGCGGATATCTACCCGGCGGCCGAAGTTCTCATAGTGGTATCGCCCGCGGGCGATGTGGATGTTCCACAAGCCGTGTGGACCATTGTCATTGATGAGGATGTTGCACAGCCGCGCCTCGATGCTGCAGCAATGTCCGTTACTGCCGCCAGTGCGGCACAAGGCGTGGAGCGCATCCTAGAGGATCTGCAGGTTGAGCCGGAAGAGACTCTAGTCTTTGCAAATGAGCCGGGGGATGAGGACTTCCTCGAATGGATGCCGGTGGTGGCTTTGGAAACTGCCCCGATAGAGGTGGTCAAGGGTGCTCAAGCGGTAACCTACTCGGCAGAAAAGGCCGGAATGTCAGAGGTACTCGAGGCGATGGCACGTTTAGCGAAGAAATAGCGACAGTTTTCCGTCCGCTTTACACCCCCGCGAGGGGGTGGTTTTCTTTTTGGAAGTCTAAGTATTTTAAGGAAACTGACTGCTTACGGGCCTGAAACTTACGTGTGAGTAACCACATGTGTAACTCAAGTCGGTGACCCCTAACATATATTTTAGGAGATGAAGTCTCTGTAGCCCCGGTGCGATACTTTCCACCGAACCCAAAATTACCTGCTTTTAGCTGTGCTTATGCCATCTCATTCACGGACCAATGGCCCAGGCACATGCAAGCACCAAGGAAGGAGATGCGGTCAGTAATGATCCAGCAAAGCAATCAATCCTTTAATCCCGAATACTTTGAAAATCTATGGAACGGGTACGCAGATGAGGACTACGACGTAGTCATTATTGGTGGCGGTTCCGTAGGCGCCGGTGCGGCAGCGGATGCCGCCACCCGCGGTCTGAAGACCGCAGTCATTGAGGCACGCGACTTCGCCGCAGGTACCTCTTCCCGCTCCTCCAAGATGTTCCACGGTGGCCTGCGCTACCTGGCAATGTTTGACTTCCGCCTCGTGGCAGAGTCCCTCAAGGAGCGCGAGCTCAACATGTCTACCCTGGCACCTCACCTGGTGAAGCCGTTGAAGTTCATCTTCCCGCTGACCCACCATGTATGGGAGCGCGTCATGATGTTCGGTGGATTTACGCTCTATGACCTCATGGGCGGATCGAAGAGCGTGCCAATGCAGAAGCACTTGACCCGTAAGGGCGTGCTGAAGGTGACCCCGGGCCTGAAGGATGATGCCATTGTGGGTGGCGTTCGCTACTACGACACCCTCGTGGATGACGCCCGCCATACCATGACCGTGCTGCGTACCGCCGCCGAGTACGGCGCCGATGTCCGCACCAATACCGAGGTCATTGGCTTTGACAAGGACCGCGGCGGCCGCATCGTAGGTGCCAAGGTTCGCGATACCGCCACTGGGCGCGAAACCACTGTGCGCGGCAAGGTCTTCATCAACGCTACCGGCGTGTGGAATGACAAGGTTCAAGAGATGGCCGGCGTGGAAGGCAAGTTCACCGTGCACGCGTCCAAGGGCGTACACATCGTTGTGCCAAAGGATGCGCTCGATGCGGACGCGGCCCTGTGCTTCGTAACCGAAAAGTCCGTCCTCTTCGTTATCCCATGGGGCGAGTACTGGATCATCGGTACCACCGACACCGATTGGGAAAAGGGACTGTCCCTGCCGGATCCGGCACCAACCAAGTCCGATATTGATTATATTTTGGACCAGGTTAACCAGCGCGTACGCCGTAAGATCACCCGCGATGACATCGTGGGCGTCTACTCCGGTCTACGCCCGCTGCTGTCCGGCAAGTCTGATTCCACCACCAACCTTTCCCGTAACCACGCCGTTGCGCGCGTGGCCCCAGGCATGGTCTCTGTTGCCGGCGGTAAGTACACCACGTACCGCGTCATTGGTAAGGACGCCGTGGATCTAGCAGTCCAAGAACTAGATACCAAGGTGCCAGAGTCCATCACTGAGCAAACCCCGATCTTGGGCGCCGCTGGCTACCATGCTCTAGCTAACCAAGTCCCATCTCTGGCCCGTCGCTACAACCTGAGCGAAAAGTTCATCGAGCACCTGCTTGGCCGCTATGGCTCCCTGCTGGGTGAGGTTTTGGCACCTGCAGCCGAGGATGCTTCGCTGCTGGAGCCAGTTCCAGGTGCCGAGTCCTACCTGTGGGCCGAGGTCCGCTACGCCGTCACTCACGAAGGCGCATTGCACTTGGAGGACATCCTGTCCCGTCGTCTGCGTATCGCCATCGAGTTTGGCGACCGCGGCGTGAATGCCGCCCCGGCAGTTGCTGACTTTGTGGCACCACTGCTGGGCTGGAGTGACGCCGACAAGGAGCGCGAGGTATCCCAATTCAAAGCCCACACCCAGGCCGAACTTGAAGCAGAAGCTGCGGTAACTGACCGCGAGGCCAATGACATTTTGGTCCGCGCAGGATCTGCCCGACCTACCCAAAACGAGGTATAAGTTATGACCGGATTTGATGCATTCCTGTGGGAGTTTATCGGCACCGCGTTGCTGCTCCTTCTAGGTAACGGCGTATGTGCGCTGGTAAACCTGCGCACCTCTGGCGCGCGCGGCTCCGATTGGATCGTTATTGCCCTAGGCTGGGGCATGGCGGTCTTCGTCGGCGCCAGCGTGGCCGACCCCACGGGCGGGCACCTCAACCCCGCCGTCACCGTCATGTTGGCCGTCAATGGATCGCTCGAATGGTCCCTGGTTCCGTATTACTGCCTAGGCCAGATCCTTGGCGCAATCCTGGGTGCCATCCTGGCATGGGCTGCCTTCAAGCAGCTTTTTGACGCCAATAATTACGACGATGCCGGAAACGTCACCGGCGCCAATAAGAACACGAACGGCATCTTCTTTACCAAGCCGGCCCACCCTAAAAACGGGTGGAATGCGGTGACGGAGTTTATCGCTACCTGCGTGCTGTTGATGTTCATCGCCTTCGGCCCAACCGGCGGTGAGCTAGGCCCCATGAGCTACTTCGCTGTTGCCTTCGTTGTTGTGGCAGTCGGTCTGTCCCTTGGTACCCCCACGGGTTATGCCATCAATCCGGTCCGTGATCTGGGCCCGCGAATTGCCTATGCATTCATCTTGCCCATCCAGGACAAAGGCAGTGCGAACTGGGGCTATGCTTGGGTCCCTATCGTGGCCCCGCTGGTCGCGGCTGTAGCCGTTGGCCTGTTGTCCGTTGCGCTCTAAATCCATTTTTGTACAGGAGACTAGACACATGACTAACAAGAAATACGTCGCCGCAATCGATCAGGGAACTACGTCGACGCGCTGCATTATCTTTAACCACGATGGCGAGCAGGTTGCCGTTGGTCAGCTCGAACACGAGCAGATCTTTCCCGAAAAGGGCTGGGTAGAACACGACCCGGAAGAAATCTGGAGCAATACCCGTCGCGCCGTCGGTGAGGCTCTTGCCAATGGCGATATCACCGTGGAAGACATTGACTCGGTAGGTATCACCAATCAGCGAGAGACCACCGTGGTGTGGAATAAGCACACCGGCAAGCCGGTCTACAACGCTATTGTCTGGCAAGATACCCGCACTACCGCCATCTGTAAGGAGCTCTCGGGAGAGGAAGGCCCGGAAAAGTGGCGCCGCCGCACCGGTCTTTTCATTAACTCCTACCCGGCCGGCCCGAAGGTGAAGTGGATCCTCGATAACGTCGAGGGCGCACGCGAGCGCGCCGAGGCCGGCGATCTGCTCTTCGGCACCATTGACAGCTGGCTATTGTGGAACCTCACCGGCGGTGCCGAGGGCGATGCTGGCCGTGAGGCTCTGCACGCTACCGACGTCACCAATGCCTCCCGCACCCTGCTCATGGACATCGAAAAGCTGGAGTGGGATGAGGAACTGTGCAAGGAAATGGGCATCCCAATGTCCATGCTGCCGGAGATTCGCCCATCCCTCGGTGATTTCCGTACCGTGCGTGAGCGCGGTTCGCTCTCCGGTGTTCCTATCCGCGCCATCCTGGGTGACCAGCAGTCTGCGATGTTTGGCCAAGGCTGCTTCCGCGCCGGCTCTGCAAAGAATACCTACGGAACCGGATTGTTCCTCCTGCTGAACACGGGCACCACCCCGAAGTTCTCTGAGAATGGCCTGCTGACCACCGTGTGCTTCCAGCGTGAGGGCGAACGCCCTGTCTACGCGTTGGAGGGCTCCGTATCCATGGGCGGTTCCCTAGTGCAGTGGCTGCGCGATAATCTGCAGATTATCCCGAATGCTGCGTCCATCGAGAACCTGGCTCGCGAAGTTAAAGACAACGGCGGCGTCTACATCGTGCCTGCCTTCTCTGGCCTCTTCGCCCCGTACTGGCGCCCGGATGCTCGTGGCGTCATCGTGGGCCTGACCCGCTTTGCCAACCGCAAGCACTTGGCTCGCGCCGTGCTCGAGTCCACTGCATACCAGACTCGCGACGTGGCCGATGCGATGGTGGCAGACTCCGGTGTGGAGATCACCGAGCTGCGCGTGGACGGCGGCATGACCATGAACGAACTTCTGATGCAGTTCCAAGCGGACATGCTCGGCGTGGAAGTACACCGTCCGAAGAATATCGAGACCACCGCGACCGGCGCGGCCTTCGCGGCAGGTTTGGACAATGGCTTCTGGGATGACCTGAGCGTTTTGGGTAGCCAGACAGGAGACATGAAGGTGTTTAAGCCGAAGCGTGAGAAGGAAGAGGTAGAGGCTCTCTACCGCGACTGGAAGCGCGCTATTAAGCGTTCCTTGGACTGGGAAGATAACGAGGACGAGGATCTGGACTTCTAAGTCCTGAAGTAAACTCGCGGGTATGGAGAATTTCCCTGCCCGCGCTCCTCGCCTCATCGCGAGCGATATTGACGGCACCCTGCTGGACCGCAACCACCGTGTCCCGCGTCGCAACCGTGACGCCGTGGCGCGGGCGGTCCAACAGGGTGCCTATTTTGCGCTTTCCACTGGCCGGCCGTTCCGGTGGATAGCGCCCGTGTTGGAGCAGCTTCCCGTCCGCCCGGTGTGTGTGACTTCGAATGGGGCGGTGCTCTATGATTCTGCGGAGGACCGCGTGATGTCCGCCCACGAGCTTTCACCTGCAGCGTTGGCAGAAGTGGTGAATGTGGCCCAGACGGTGTTGGGTACCGTGGGCTTTGGAGCGGAGCGGGCAGGAGGCTCGCTTGGCGACGCCGTCGAGGACCTCTTCGTAGTCGAACGCCACTACTCCGAAAACGCCCTCTTTGAAGGCTTCGGGGTGGTCAGCATGGGCGAGCTTGTGGGGCAGCCTGCCGTGAAGTTTCTTATCCGCAATACGGACTACTCCGCTCCGAAGCTGTATGAGCTCATCGCGCCCCATATCGATCCGGAGCTCGCGCACCTGACGTATTCCATGCAGGAAGGGATTCTGGAGGTTGCCGCGCCCAATGTGACCAAGCGCCGCGGGGTGGAATGGTTGGCTGAGCACACCGGCGTCGCCCAGCAGGAGACGATCGCATTTGGGGATATGCCTAATGATATTGAGATGCTGCGCTGGGCTGGCTGCGGTGTGGCCATGGAAAACGCCCACCCAGAGGTTAAGGCGGCCGCGGACGCGGTCACCGTTGCTAACCACCAGGCGGGCGTGGCAAAGGTGCTAGAGCGCTGGTTCTAGTCGGTGAAGATGTCTACCTTTTCCGTTTCGGTGTTGTAGACAATCTCGCCGCCCTGGAATTTCACGCGGATTTCCTTGCCATTCTTCTCCTCATTGGACGTAGGCAGGCCGAGCTTGGAAGCATTATCGCCCTCGGACCACTTCTTGGCAATTTCACCGGTGAGCGCCTTGGTACCGGACTCCTTAGAGGAGAGCACCACGCCATTCTGGAAGAGCTGGTAGAGGATCTTGCCGCCATCGGTGGTATCCGGGCCGCCAACTGCCAGGCCCAGCACCGGGCCGAAAGCGTTGAGGACGGAGGTCCAAGACTCCTTGAGGCCTTCGTTATTCGAAACCTGTACGACCTTATTGACAATCTCCGGAATATCGCCGGTGGTCAGGTTGCCCGCCACCTTTTGATCGGTATCAGGCTTCTGCAGGCGGTCATTGGCGATGAGCACGCCGAAGACTGCGGCAGCGATTCCAGCGAGGGCGGAGATAGTGGAGACTGGTACCTCGACGTCGCCTAGCGAGGAGGTGATGTCCCCACCCACCTGCTGCGGGGTCTTGGGGGCATTGGGCTGAGGAGCCTTCTGCCAATTCAGATCCGTACTGTTCTTGCCGGACTTGATGGCATCTGCTTTGCGCTTGGTGTTCTTACGGATTTCGTCCCAGTGGCGCATGGTGTACTGACCCGGGCAGGCCGTGTAGTGAAAATCATTATGGCCCGCGAACGCCGGCACGGTGGCCATGGTTCCTGCAGGGAACTTGGAGCCGTTGAATCCGCCGGAGTACAAGCTGGCCTTGCCCATTGGATCGATGCCAGAAATAGCGGCCTTCCAGCCCGCAATCTCGGCCACGGAGTTGAGCATCTCGCGGGAAGGCTCGGTTTCCTCGTAGTTGCCAATCATGGAAATGCCCCAGTTATTGGCATTGAAGCCGCCTACGTGGGCACCCTGTACAGCCTTGTCCAAACCGCCATAGCGGCCCTCATAGATGGTGCCGAACTTATCTACCAGCACGTTGTAGCCGATATCGCACCAGCCCAGGGTCTGTGCATGGTATTCATAAGCACCGCGAACCTGTGCCGCTGCCTGCGCGCGGGTGTAGTTATTGGTACCCGCGGTGTGGTGCAGGGTCATGGCTTTCAGGCCATCGTCGTAGGTTGGCTGCTGGCAGCGTTTGGACTCGTCGGCGCCCCAGCCAGCGCGGGAGACAACCTTGGGCATACCCGCGGTTTCCGCGGTGGGTTCGATAGCTTCGCCGGCTTGGGCATTACCGTCGATAAACACGGCGTCGAGATCCGCAACCTGGGTGCGCTCATCGGCCACGGGGGAGATATCGCCGACGTTGTAGGCAAGCGGTGCCGGGCGATGGGCATCAGCGCCCTTAGCGGCTTTGTCCAGGAGGGAGTCTTCCTTCTTGTCCAGGTTGGATCCGGTCACGAGGTCGACGTTGGCCATAGAGACCTGAACATCGTTGGTATCGCCCACGAAGATGAGCTCGGTGCCGTTCTTGCCCTCGGAGTAGTTCATCGCATCCATGGGCAGCCACTCGCTCCAGGAGCCATCCTGCTGTTTGGAGCGCACGAAGGAGTTGATATCGCGCTTGCCCTCCCACGTGACGGCGAACATGTTGAAGGTTTCGTCGCGGTGGAATTGCTTGACCGCGCGGCGGCCTTCGCCATCGCCCTGCGCGGCTACGGCGGGGTCATCGACGACGATGGATTCGCCATCGCTGAAGCTGGTGGAGGCGTTTTTGACCTCAATGGGACCGCCATTGTTGGAGTCCTGGGTCTTAAGTACCTGCTGGCCGCCGAATGCGGCGGTCACGGCGAGCGCGATAGAGGTGACTGCCGCAATGACCGGGGTGGACCACTTGGACCTGGTGGGTACTAGTCGACGTCGTTGTTGCACTGTTATCTCCCTGGGGTTGTGCAGCTGTAAAAACGGTTGCCAAAAGTTAAGAATTGATTGTGATGGTACGTTTGTGACTTCTGTGAAACCTGTTGCGACACGCCGTTGCGCCGTGTCGGTTGCCGAAGTGCAATAAACTGGGGGCCATGACTTCTTATGACCTCATCGTTGTTGGCTCTGGATTTTTTGGCCTCACGGTTGCCGAGCGCGCCGCTAGTCAGCTGGATAAGAAGGTGCTCATTGTGGAGCGCCGCAACCACCTCGGTGGCAATGCCTACTCCGAGGCTGAACCCACCACCGGAATCGAGGTGCACAAGTACGGTGCGCACCTCTTCCACACCTCCAATAAGCGCGTGTGGGACTACTGCAATAAGTTCACCGATTTCACCGATTACCAGCACCGCGTCTTTGCTATGCACGATGGCACCGCCTACCAATTCCCGATGGGTCTAGGTCTTATTAACCAGTTCTTCGGCCGCTACTACTCCCCGGATGAGGCCCGCCAGCTCATCAAGGATCAGGCCGGCGAGTTCTCCCCGGAAGAAGCGCAAAACCTGGAGGAAAAGGCCATCTCCCTTATCGGTCGCCCGCTGTATGAGGCCTTTATTCGCGATTACACCGCTAAGCAGTGGCAGACCGACCCGAAGGAGCTGCCGGCCGCGAATATCACCCGCCTGCCGGTGCGCTATACCTTCAACAATCGCTACTTCAGTGACACCTATGAGGGCCTGCCTGTTGACGGCTACGCGGCATGGCTAGAAAACATGGCTGACCACGACAATATTGAGGTCCGTTTGGATACCGATTGGTTCGAGGTTCGTGAGGAGCTGCGCGCTGAGTCTCCGGATGCGCCCGTGGTCTACACGGGCCCATTGGACCGCTACTTTGATTTTGCCGAGGGCGAGCTGGGCTGGCGCACCCTCGACTTTGATCTGGAGGTGCTGGACACCGGCGATTTCCAGGGCACGCCCGTGATGAACTACAACGATGCGGACGTGGACTACACCCGCATCCATGAATTCCGCCACTTCCACCCGGAGCGTAAGGATAAGTATCCGAAGGACAAGACGGTCATCATGAAGGAGTACTCGCGCTTCGCCGATAAAGGCGATGAGCCGTATTACCCGATTAATACTCCGGAAGACCGCACTAAGCTGGAGGCCTATCGCAAGCTCGCCGCCCAGGAATCGAAGGACAATAGGGTTCTCTTCGGTGGCCGTTTGGGCACCTACCAGTACCTGGATATGCACATGGCTATCGGTTCCGCGCTGTCCATGTTTGATAATAAGCTCGCGCCATTCTGGAACGAGGGCAAGGCTATCGAACAGGAGCGTGGCCACTAAGCTTGATCACCTCTGCAGGAAGGAGGTGACGGTATGGCTGATCGCCGCATGTGGAAAATGTCGCCGGAGCGGCTGCAAGAGCATCTAAAACTGCGTAGCCGTGCATCGCGCATTCCCGATAAAAAGAAGGAACAGTCCAAGAAGGCCTGCCGGAACTCCCGGCGGGCCTTCCCGCATTTTCGGTGCAGAAAACTATTGGGTTTCTCCCAACCGTTTGACTTAACCCACCGTTAACCTGTAAAGTTAACGCCAGGTTAACACTTAGCAAACGGGACAATAATCCGAGAAAGGGGATAACAATGAACCAGTTTGAAACCCTGCGTCAGGATCTGCACGAAAACTACGGCCACGAGTACACCGCCGCAGAAATCGATGCCAAGCTCGATGAGGTTATTGCCAAGCACACCAAGAAGGCAGAGCTCGAAGAATTCGTGCCGCTATTGGTGGAGCGTGAGGTGCGTGAATACTTCGGCGCTCACCGCCTTCATATCCGCTTTGCCGCCGGTACTAATAATGCGCTGGCCCAGGCTGCGGCGGAACTGACCCGCAAGCACGCCGGCGAGGCCCTCTTTGTAGATACCGCCGTTGCCCACCCGGAAAACGAGGCAGAAGGCCACCTCGCCCACGTCATGAACGAGCGCGGTATGGGTGAGGCTCCAAATAAGTACCTTGATGAGGTGCGGACGGTAGCGATGCCGGATTATATCGTGTTCCTAGGCCGTGAGGTCGAACGCGATGAGGCAGGCAAAGACATCAAAATCTGGGATATTCCTACCGCGGATACCGTAGAGCAGGCGCGCGAATTGGCCGATGACCTCGAAGCCCGCGTGCTCTACATGCTCAATAAGCTGGGCATTGATCCGGTCACTGAGCCGGTTAACGCCTAGAAGCGATACGGGTTCGGTAGCTGGGAGGAGACATTGTTGTTGGCCACCCAGAAGCCCGCGAACCTATAGGGCATATAGTGTGTGCCCATGCCGGGGCGCCATTCCGGCGTGCCCAACAGCGGGGGAGTCTGGCGGTCGCGCTGTGGATATAGCCTTTCTGGCAGCGCACCCACCAGTGGGTGGTAGTCCTCTAAGAGGCGAGCGAAGGCGAAGTCAAAGTCATCCCGCGAAAGGTCCTGAGATAGGTTACTAATGCGCTGGGTCATCTGGCGGAGGCTGGCGTTGTCGGGTTGACGGGAGAGGGCCGTTTGGGCGTCGTTAAGCAGCCATTGCGTCTCGCCGGCGCGTACCGCAGTATCGCCGTCGCAGAATTTTTCCAGGGAATCTATCTGCGCTGCGGCCGTATGGATCTGCTTGAGCGCCTTATAGGACTCCTTGATGGAGGCGGCATGCGAGGAAAAGTCCTGGACGTGTTCTAAGGCCTTGAGCGTCGGCCGCGCATCGGTGTACTGATTGACTAGGAAACGCCACTGGACCTTGAGGGAATCGCCCGCCAAGGGGGATTGCAGGGCATTAATGCGCGCCTCCGTGCGCTCGATGAGCTCCTCGGCGCTATCGCGAACTCCCGCAATATAGTCAAAGCGCTTGCGCAGGCGGGCGCGGCGGGTGAGCAAGTAGGTAATGAGCCCCACCGCGGCGAGGACCACGATCACTGACGTGGTGGCAATGAACATAGACCACGTGGGCGCCTCCTGCGCATATTGCCGGCGCACGGTCGGATCCGCGGCGGCGCGCGTGGCCAAGATCATGCCGACGGTATAGTCATCGTCCTCCAGCGCCGGCCGCATCTGATCCAAGATGCCGTCCACGCGGCCTGCGTCATAAATCTTGATGTCTCGGCACACTTGGGCGCCACAGCGCACGGCCATGCTATTGGGTTCAAAGCCTACGGCGATAACGAGTACATTCTTCTGCAGCTCACCGTTGCTGATGAATTGTGGGTGCTCGCGCGCCAAGTCATGCAAAAGGGTGCGGGAAAAATCCTCGCCCGAATTCGGATACGTGGCGTAGACAACCTCGTGCACGGAATCTGGAAGGTGCATGGACTGCGCTTGCGATTTCACGGCCTCTTCGTCCGAAGAGCTTAGAATCTGGGCGTGGTCCAAAAAATCCACCGCGGGCTTGTCCTCCGCGAGGGCGGCGGGTGCGCTAGCTGCAGCAAAAAGACCTACTACTGCCGCGCAAGGAACCCATCTCATGATGTTCCATCCTACGGGCTCCGCGTGTAAACCGTAGTACTTATGCAAAAGCAACTACGCTAAATCGCTGACTACTGTTTATACCGTTTGGAGAATCGAAGTTATCGTGACTGCCAACAACACCCAGGCCCATGAGCCCCTGCAGCGCATTCTGCTGCCTAAGCGCGGCGAGCCCTTTGATGTGCGGATGCTCTACCTCATCGAGGCCGAGCAAAACCGCGAACGCCTCAGCTGGTTTAACCGCACGTCCGTAACCATCCCGGCCGGCGAGGAAGCCTCTTTTGAAACCTACTTCAACGCCTTCCCGGCCTCCTATTGGCGCCGCTGGTCCCAGCTGCGCTCCGTTATCCTCAGCCTGGACATTGAGGGCCAGGCAAATATTTCCCTCTACCGCTCCAAGCAGGATGGCCAGCGCATTTCCGTGGCCAACCACCTGGTAAGCACCGGCCACCATGAGTTCGAGCTGCCACTCAAAAACTTCGAGGACGGCGGCTGGCTGTGGTTCGATATCACCGCCGAGCAGGACACCACGCTTGCCGACGCCGCCTGGTGCTCCCCCCACGCCCCCGGCCCGCAGGTGCTGCCGGACGGCACCGAGCAGCCGGCCCAAGACAAGCGCGTGGCGGTAGGCATTCCCACTTTCAACCGCCCGACCGATGCCGTAGCAGCCCTTAAGGCATTGGCCGAGGACCCAGTAGTCGATGAAATCATCGACTTCGTCCTCATGCCGGACCAAGGCAACCAGCACCCTGCTGATGAGCCAGGCTATGACGAGGCAGTCGCTCACTTTGGCGAGCGCTTCCGCGAGTTCCGCCAGGGCAACCTGGGCGGCTCCGGTGGCTACTCCCGCATCATGTACGAGGCGCTGGAAAATACCGATTCGCCCTTCATCCTTTATATGGACGATGACATCGCCATCGAACCGGATTCCGTGCTGCGCGCGGTGCAAGCGGCCCGTTACGCTGCCAAGCCGATTATCGTCGGTGGCCAAATGCTTAACCTGCAGGAGCGCTCCCAGCTGCGCACTACCGGCGAGCGCGTCAACCGTGCCGATTTCATGTGGGGTGCGGCACCGCACGCCGTCTACGACCACGACTTTGCCAAGTACCCGCTGCGCGCCATCGGTACCCGCGAAACTCACCTAGATCCCAAGAAGTACGATTCCCGCGCGCTGCACCGCCGCGTTGACGTGGAGTACAACGGCTGGTGGATGTGCCTCTTCCCGCGCATTGTGGCAGAAACCAACGGCCAGCCGCTGCCGCTCTTTATCAAGTGGGACGATACCGAGTATTCCCTGCGCGCAGCGCGCAATGGCTTCCCCACGGTGACCTGGCCAGGTGCCGCCATCTGGCACATGGCTTGGGCCGATAAGGATGATGCCATTGACTGGCAGGCCTATTTCCACTTGCGCAACCGCCTCATCGTTGCCGCGATGTACCACGAGGGACCGGCCAAGGGCATTACCAAGTCCATCTTCAAGTCCACCCTCAAGCACACCATGTGCATGGAATACTCCACCATGGCCATCCAGATTGAAGCTATGCGCGACTTCCTAGCGGGGCCGGACCATCTCTTTGACATCCTGGAGTCCTCGCTGCCGCGCATCGCGGAAATCCGCAAGAACTATTCCGATGCTGTTATTTTGGAATCCGCAGATGAGCTGCCCTCTCCCACCGGCGCGCCGGGTGTGCCTACGCGCAATATCGGCGGCCGCCTAGCCAAGATTAAGAAGATCCCGTGGGCCATCAAGGGCCTCAAGCACCTCGTGAGCAAGGAAGACGCTGCGCACCACGAGGCGCCTCAGCTTAACCTCACTCCGGACGAGGCCCGGTGGTTTACCCTTTCCCGCGTGGACTCTGCCACCGTCTCTACCGCAGGTGGCACCGGTGTGGCCTTCCGTAAGCGCGACCGCGACTTGGCCAAAGACCTCGTATCGCAGACCCGCGAGCTACTGAAGGAGATCGAGGAAAACTTCGATGACCTGCGCGCTGAATACCGTGCGGCGCAGCCGGAGCTGACCTCGCGCGAGTCCTGGAAGAAGGTCTTTGATGCCCAATAAACTTTCCGTAGCAGAATCGCGCGTCCTCGAATCCATCCAGGGTGCGGCCTTTGACGTGCCCGGCGTGCTTCCTACCGCCCGCGGGCTCAGCCACTG
This sequence comes from Corynebacterium sp. KPL4072, assembly GCF_037908395.1. Taxonomy (NCBI): domain Bacteria; kingdom Bacillati; phylum Actinomycetota; class Actinomycetes; order Mycobacteriales; family Corynebacteriaceae; genus Corynebacterium; species Corynebacterium sp. KPL4072. The sequence goes on along the minus strand of NZ_JBBMGE010000008.1, from coordinate 109,825 downwards.
GGGCGAGCATGCCCTGGGCTGGATGGGCAGCGCTGCGGTAGGGGCGGGCGTCGACAAGCGCCGCCGCGAGGGCTGGATCCGGGTGGGCGCTGCTGCTTTTCTCGCGCACGCCGCTAGCGTGGTGCTCAAGCGCATCGTGCGCCGCAAGCGCCCCGATTATCCGTACGTGCGCGTGGGGGTAAAGACTCCCTCCAAGCTATCTTTTCCCAGTTCGCACGCGACCTCGACTACTGCATTCCTGGTGGCGGCGAGCCGCCTTACCGGCTGCAATGCGCCGCTTCTCGGCGTGCCAGTCATGATGGCATCGCGTATGGTCCTCGGAGTGCACTACCCAACAGATACGGCAGTGGGTGCGGCCATCGGCGCTGCTACCGCAGAGGTCGTGATGAAAGGAATGAAGCATGAGTGATGATGGAAACCAGCACTTTTTCCATTCGGAACCGCACACCTCTGGCGTAGATACCGGCCGCAAGCGCAAGCCGCCGAAGAATCTTGTTGATGGCATGATTAAGGCCCTGCGTCCCAAGCAGTGGGTCAAAAACGTCCTCGTGCTGGCGGCCCCCGCCGCGGCCGGCGCCGATGCCCTATTTCACGGCCGCGTGCTTGTCGATGTCCTCTTGGCCTTCGTCGTCTTCTGCCTCGGCGCTTCCTCCATCTACCTGATCAATGATGCGAAGGACTGGCGCGAGGATCAGGAGCATCCGACCAAACGCTTCCGCCCGATTGCCTCCGGCGTGCTGCCCATCAAGCTCGCCTATGTCATGGCCGTGGTGCTCATCTGCTTGTCCATCGGGCTATCCTTCCTTGCTACCGCTGGCCCGCAGCTGGCAATTGTGATGGCGATTTATATCGCGTTGCAATTGGGCTATTGCTTCGGTTGGAAGCACATGCCGGTGATTGATATTGCCCTGGTTTCCTCCGGCTTCATGCTGCGCACCATGGCCGGTGGCGTGGCTGCAGGCATCGAGCTTTCGCAGTGGTTCCTGCTGGTGGCGGCCTTTGGCTCGCTATTTATGGCCTCAGGCAAGCGCTACTCGGAGATCCTTCTTGTGGAGCAAACCGGCGCGAAAATCCGCAAGTCCCTGGAAGGTTATACGCCTACCTACCTGCGCTTCGTGTGGACGCTAGCCGCCACCGCGGTGGTTATCTGCTACACCCTCTGGGGCTTCGAGCTTGCTAACGATGCCCAGACCGGTGGCGTGTGGTACCAAGTCTCCATGGTGCCGTTTACCATCGCCATCTTGCGCTATGCGGCCGATGTGGACCGCGGCCAGGGTGGCGCTCCGGATGAGATTGCACTGGAGGACCGCACTTTGCAGGTTCTCGCTTTGGCTTGGCTCGCTTGCATCGCCATGGCGGTGTATATCATGCCGTTGTTCTAGACACAGCTGAATCGATATAGAAATTTTCCGCGGGGCTGATAAACTTTCTTCCCGTGCTTAACACCGACCACAAGAGTATCGCCCGCTGGAGTACCCCGGCGGTCGTTCTTGTGATCGGTGTTTTATCTTTGTGGGGCGGTTTTGCGCGCCGCTGGATTTCCGATGACGGACTCATTGTCCTGCGCACCGTGCGCAACCTCGAAGCCGGAAATGGGCCCGTGTTCAATATGGGCGAACGCGTAGAGGCCAATACCTCCACGCTGTGGCAGTACCTCATTTTCCTGGTGCGCTGGGTGACCCACGCAAACCTAGAAGGCATCGCCATTTACTTGGGGCTCATTCTGGCGGTCGCGGCAATGGTAGTCGGTACGGGCGCTGCGGCAAGCATGCGCACTGGCGCCGTTCTTCCGGCCGGCGCGCTAGTGTATCTGGCCCTGCCGCCGGCCCGAGACTTTTTTACCTCTGGCCTGGAATGGGGCTTGTGCATCTTCTATCTCGCTATGCTGTGGCGGCTTTTGCTGCGTTGGACGCGCCCGCGCCGCCACTCTGGGAGCAATAGCGATGCCTATTGGCTCGCCTTCTGGGCCGGATTGTCCTGGCTGGTGCGCCCAGAGCTCGCTTTATACGGCGGTCTGGTGGGAATCGTGCTTCTTGTATCCCACCGCTCGTGGAAGATTCTTGCCGCCGCGGTGCCGCTGCCGTTGGCCTATGAGATTTTCCGCATGGGCTACTACGGTCTACTAACCCCGCACACGGCCGTGGCTAAGTCTGCGGCTGGGGCCGAATGGGGCAAGGGGTTTACCTACCTGGCGGATTTTGTCGGCCCATACTGGCTCTTCCTGCCGCTTATCGTGCTCGCCGTGGCAGGTCTATGGAAGGCAAATCTGCGCCCCACCTCGGTGCGTTCTACTGCCACCGCTATTTATCTCTTTGAAGGCACTGCGCTCATTCACACGCTCTACGTGCTGCGCGTGGGCGGAGATTTCATGCATGGTCGCATGCTTTTGCTCCCACTTTTTGCGGCACTGCTTCCCATTTTTGTGGTCAGCGTTCGAGTATGGATAGCCTCCGTGTTCTGTGCGGTATGGGCGCTAGTTATCGTTCTGCGCGGACATCCGGTGGACCGCAGCATCTACGAGGGCGAGATCTCCATCGTGGATGAGCGCGATTTCTGGACCAACGCGACCCAGCGTGAGAATCCTCCCAGGCGAGCCGAAGAATTCCTCGGCGCCAAGTTTATGGAGGACTACCAAGAGGGTATCGACGAGCTGGAGGCTGGCGACGCCATGACCTTCCGCTATATCAAGGGGGAAGATAGGTTCTCGTGGACGGCGGCCCCCGCAGATCCCTCGCGCACCGACCCACCCACCGTTTACCTGCTCAATTTGGGCCTTTCTTCCATGAATGCACCGCTGGATATTCGCGTGCTGGACAATATTGGACTCAGCAATCCTTTGGCGGCGCGCCAGCCACGCATCGAGGGTGGGCGCATTGGGCACGACAAGAGCTTGGACATGTCATGGCAGGTGGCAGACTCTGCCGTCGATATTGACGAGGTTCCGGCGTGGATTGATAAGTACGAGGCTGCCAAGGCTCGCGCCGCTCTTGCCGACGCCGATTTTCAGAAACTCTTCGCTACCTACAGGGATCCTTTAACTTGGGACCGTTTCTGGAAAAATATTAAATTCTCCCTGACAGACGGGCGGACCCTAGCCTTCTCCTCGGATCCCTCGGACTACCTGCACTAATTCCTTCAAATGCAGACTTTAGGGCCAACCTAAGTTACACTAACCTGTGACATTGTTATCGATCCGTGACGTTAACGATATACAGGGTTCGGACGATAGAGCTTAGTGACAATCACCGAGTAGTTTGGAGGAGAAAGATGACTGCTTCCATCAAGGGTCGCGTCCTTTCAGTCATCATGGCAGTTGCCGTAGCTTTGGGCCTAGCCGTCGTGGCGGGGTCCCAGCCGGCAGAAGCAGCCAACCGCGACTGGCTGCGCCGTGACGCCACTGGTACGTGCGAGTGGGACAAGGTTGCCTGGTGGGTCCAGCGCTGTGACGTTTGGTCCCAGGCCATGGGCCGCACCATCCCGGTACAGATTCAGCCCGCAAAGCGCGGCGGCAATGCTGCCCTCTATTTGCTTGATGGTCTCCGTGCCACCGATCGCACCAACGCGTGGGTAAACGACGTCAATGCTGCAAGGACCTACGAGCCGCACAACATTACCTTGGCTATGCCGGTTGGCGGTGCCGCTTCCTTCTATGCTGATTGGCAGGGGCCTGCGACCTACGATCTATCAAACCCCGTTAATTATAAATGGGAGACGTTTCTGACCAGCGAACTCCCAGGCTATCTGGAGCGAAACTTCGGCGTTGCACGTAACAATAACTCTATTGCGGGTTTGTCGATGGGCGCTGGTGCCGCGCTAACCCTGGCAGCGAAGCACCCGAATCAATTCCGGCAAGCGCTGTCTTTTTCCGGTTTCTTGACTACCACTGTTCCGGGGGCACAGACGTTCATGCGTCTGGCTATGTTGGATGCTGGTGGCTTCAATATCAATGCAATGTACGGATCGCTGTTTAATCCGAAGCGTTTCCAAAACGATCCGCTGTTGCTGATCCCTCAATTGCGTAACACTAATCTATATATTTCTTCGGCCTCTGGTATTCCTGGTCCTGGGGACAGCCATTATCTGCCAGAGCATCAAGCCGCTGGGGCAGCCTTAGAGGTCGGGTCTAACGTGACTACTCACGTGTGGGAAGGTGCTGCGCGGCTGCAAGGTCTAAATCCGACTGTAAGCTACCCAGCCCAAGGCCTGCACAACTGGGAACAATTTGGTTATCAGCTTAATCGCTCTAAACCTCAAGTTCTGAACGTGATGAACGCGTGGTAGCGCAGCAGTTCATTTACTAGAGTTGGTTGTTTGAACAGTGTCCTTATAACTAAAGGCCGACAGCTAGAGTTGAAGATCGCAGTACAATCATGGTCTCGCTATATTGAATTGGTATGAATCTGAATGGCCCTACGGGGGTCGTCTCTTGCCACATCTGATTGAGTGGACACGGGTGTGGTTCTACGCGACTAGTCCGATTTTATTTGCGGTCATAGCCATCAAATTGATGGAGCAGTAATAGCACCACGAGTTCCGCCGTTTCGCCTTGTAGCGTGCGTACCAGATAAAAATTTCCTGTGGGATACGAGATGTTTTGAGGAGAACTTGGCTTAAGGGTCAAAATGTGTGTCTGGCTCGGCGTGTCGCTGGGATTGGATTTGGCCTTTTTGGATGCCGATTGAGTGGGTGTACTCGGTGTCGATACCGTTGTCGTAGAGGGCTGGTCGTCCTGTTTCGTGGTCGGCTTGGTTCTCGGTGTGGGTCAGGATGGATACTTTGGCGAGTTGGTCCTGGCCCCAGTGGGACTGCTTGGCGATGCGTAGTGGCTCGTCGGGCAGTTCTGCTTTTAGATAGAGCCACCACTCGAGCATTCGGCGTTGGCGTTCTCCGCGTCGTCCGCGGTTTGTTCTCGCTAGTAATTTCAACTGGGGGTTGATTCCGCCTTCGAGACTATTGGTGGTGGCTTATATTCGTGAGTATCAACGACTCCTTCAGGCGGGGTGAGGTAGACAAGCAGCAGGTCGCTACGCCAGGCTGTTGTAGGCCTTGCGCACGTTTGCATGGGCCAACGTATGCGTTCAATGGACTGTTTGGGGTCTTTGACGAGGGTCTTTTCCTCTAACCAGGTGCGGTAGACCGAGGCGAATCCATTCAGTTGTGCGCCCCATTGGCTGGCTTGGTCGATAGTGGTAATGCGTGTGAGTTTGGGTGCCAGTTGGTAGATGGGGCACCCAGCATCAGTACGTGGACGTGAGGTGGTATAGCGGCGTACCACACGCTGAGCATGCACCAGGCAGCGTTGGATGACAGTGGTAGGCCAGCACTGTTTGATGGCGCTAGCAGCTCCTTGCTCGCCGTCAATGACGGCGATTGAAGGCGCTGATATTCGTTCCAATAACTGTGTGTAGGCATGGGTGGTTTCGCGCTTGCACCAGTGGCAGGCAATGACGTGGTCTAGGGTGCCGGCCACGATTAAACATCTGTTGGCGGTGTAGGTGCCGTCGATAAAGACTTGGTCATAGATCCGCCCGGTATGACCGACGATGAGGTCGAGAACATCTACAAGCCAGCACCAGCTAAAGCGTCGTTTCGTTGTTGAAGCACTGATACCATTTTGTGTAGCCAAAGCTTCCAGTGAAGTTGTGGAGATGCAATGTTCGATGAACTGGCTCAATGCGGCAGCTTTGGTGACATCTGGTCGGCTTTTATTGACTGAAACTCCGCAGGCCTTACACCGCCTTCGGGTAGTTCCTTTGCAGTTGGTATCGCCGCCGCAGTGGCAACGTGGTCGATCCTTTGGCATTGGGCCACCAGACCACCGCCTACTACCACGGGTTGGCTACCACGTCGTGGATTTCGCATCTGAAGCTCAGATATACGCCCGCGAAGCATATATCCTGCGAAACGCTACAGGTCAGAATCTAAAAATACCTGATCTTAGGCATGCATTGTGACCCTCAACCCCCGTTTTATTCGAACAGCGTAAAGAGAGCGTCAAGGGAATTTTGGTATCAGTGGTAAAGCGCACTAGCAGTCAGTTAGCGCGTGTAGGTGCCATTCCGGTGCATTGAACGAAAAACGGCCCTACTAAGGAGCAGTGCACCGCCAAAGCGATATTCCAATGTGTCAACTCGAATGCATGCTTACAAACTAGACACGCCTTCTGCTCAAAAGACGGAGGAATGTCCGAACGCTGGTCAAGCATTTATGGTTTGCATGTAGTGGAATCCGCGCAAATATAGTGCTCTAGTGCGAGGAGATTTAGCAAGTAATGGGGACACATTGGATACAGCGCAGAAAGGGATTTCTAAAAAGTTACAAGCTATACAGAATATCCCTGAGGAACTTTGAGATGACGTGTAACATTTTAACGAAAGCTGAAGAACTATAAATAGTGCCACTGTGGTACTTTCAAGGATTAGCCAGTCAATTTTAACCTTGAGAAGAGGACCAATGAAGATACGAAAAATTTGCGGTGTAATAGTCGCGCTCGCCATCGGGGTATCAGGGGTGCCAATTGCACAGGCAGCCCCTTCTTTACCATCGTTACCTCAACAAGCGCCGACGCTTCCCCAACTGCCGCAAATGCCACCGCTTCCCCAACTGCCGCAAATGCCACCGCTTCCAGCGGCACCAAAAAACCTCCAACCAAAGCCTCAAGTGAACCAAAACGTTCGGGAAACCTATCTGAGCTTTGGCGACTCCGTAGCGGCCAACCCTACAGCACTAGACGTGGCGGTATACAAGACTAAAAAGAACGTCCCGAATCTTGAGTGGCCAACCATTCGCAATGGCTCCTGCGCACAGGATCCTAACAACTTTGCAGTTCAGGCTGCGAAGCGTACTGGCCTGCGCCTAGAGGACTATTCTTGTCCGGGAGCGACTGCATACGTCGAACCGCACGGAAATGATGCAATCCCACATGACACAGTTCGTCAGCAGGTTGAGCGAGCAATAGCGGATCGTAAGCTCGATGCGAATACGCGGCTGGTGACTATCAGTGCTGGAGTTAACGACACTTACCAGCCAAATAACTTGCCATCAATGACTACACAGCCCCAACGAATGGCTCGTTACGATGCGGCAATGACAGGTGCTATTAACCGTGTGAAAAGCGTCGCCCCCAACGCAAAAGTAATTCTTCTGGGAATCCCAGATGAAACAGATGGGCACAATCATACGTGTGGCTCCAATCTTCTAGGGGTTACCAGTCACTGGTATTTCCCACTTGTGGCCTATTACCAAGATGAAGTGCGGGAACAGCAACGATTGGCCGCTCTGCATACGGGAAGTGAGTTTCTGGATATGGTCGCCGAGATTTCCGTTCAAAGTGGCAAGAATGGGTGCTCTAATGATCCTGGACGTTATGGTGCCTCGATCTTTGACGATTCACCGCATAAGTTGGCCGGGCATCTCACTGATGCCGGGCACGGATATTATGGTAGGCGTATTGCCGAAACTTATCGCTAAGGCATCCAAATGGGTCAACAGGCAGGTGATGGAAATAGCCACTAATTCCTGTCTATGACTTTTACTAGAAGAGACGGCAATTTCGTCATTGACACAGAAAGAACGACGATATGACTCCTGAGTTTGTATTCACACTGGTCCAGAACTATCCGCTCACGACGCCGCTGGTTCATCTAACCGGTACATTGCGTTTAGACAATTTCTTGGACAGAACCTTGAATGCATGGCCGAGCATTCAACAAGTATTTCAATTATTTTAGAAGTACGCCTTCAAGAGCCATTTAACGTAGCTGTACAAATTCCTATCTGTAAGTCCAACAAGGACTTCAATCCGAGACGTATTACTGCGATGTGAATTCAAAGAAGGAGCTAATCTAGATGACTGGCACTAACACCAACGCCTCGAAAAATGACAATAACTCAACTTGTTTGGCGGAATTGCCAGGACCCAAGGTTTACCCGTTTGTCGGAACTGCATATTCGGTTGACCCTAATAACATTGTACAATCCGCAACTAAGCTTGCTAAAGAACATGGGCGATTTTATCGACAGGTAATCCCTGGGACAGAGCCTTTCTATGTAGTGAGCTCCTTCGCACTGGTGGATGAACTATCGGATGAATCCCGATTCCATAAATTAGTCCACCCTGCTCTGCAAGTAGTGCGTAATTTTGCGGGGAATGGACTGTTTACTTCTGAATATGATGATCCGGAGTGGGGCAAAGCCCACCGTATTCTCATGCCGGCGTTCAACCCGTTAGCGTTGCGGAGTATGTATGGTCAAATGACGGACATTGCGGACCAGTTAATGCTTAAGTGGTCCAGAAATTCTTCAGGAGCGGCAGTTGACGTTGCTAATGATTTCACTCGTTTGACTCTCGATACGATCGCGCTATGCTCGTTCAGCTATCGGTTTAACTCGTTTTACACCGAAGGTTTCCACCCGTTTGTCAATGCAATGGCAAGAGGCCTACATCATGCAGGCCGAAAGGCTCACGCACTTGAAATTCAAAAAAAGCTTGACTTTATTGGTCAACACCGATTCCAGGGGGACATTAAAACCATGGAAAATACGGTGGATGAGTTGATTTCAGAGCGGCGTCGGAATCCCAGCGCTGAGGGTGATGAAGATGTTCTCGACGTGATGATGAATGCTGAAGATCCGTCGACTGGTGAAAAGCTAAGCGATGAGAACCTCCGTTATCAGCTCATTACTTTTCTAATTGCAGGCCACGAGACTACCTCAGGACTTCTAAGTTTTGTGGTGTATGAGTTAATCAAGAATCCGGAAGTCCTTCAGAAAGCTCGAAAATTAACAGACAAGGTTTTGAATGGTCGCTTTCCTAAGTATGAAGATCTTAAAAATCTGGGATACATAGACCAGATCTTACGTGAAGGCTTGCGACTATACCCGACGGCACCAGCATATGCTGTGACACCTTATGAAACCACCACAATCGGCGAAAATGGAGGAACGGCTGGCGACCCTGTAACTGTTAATCCAGGCGACACTCTTCTTGTCCTTTTGGGACACATGCATCGTGATCCGGCTGTGTGGGATAGTCCTGAGGAATTTAGACCGGAGAGGTTTGAATTTGAGAGTGCAAAGAAAATTCCGCACAACGCCTGGAAGCCGTTTGGCAACGGCGAGCGATCCTGCTTAGGCCGTGCATTCGCCATGCAGGAAGCGACAATGGTTCTTGCTTTAATTATCCAACACTTCGATCTTGAATTCGCTGATCCTTCATACGAACTTACCATGTTGGATGGACTCACTTCGAAACCGAAAGATCTATTGATCAACATCGCTCCGCGAGAAAAGTTCCCGTACCGGGGTCGAGGCGGGGAGTCTGAGACCGAAGCAGGTGGGTCGATTTCCGGCGAGGAAAAGTTTGACAAGGTTGCGGTTGCCGAGCCAAACGGGCATAAGCTGCGGCTATTCGTCGGATCCAATGCTGGGACTTCTCGGAATCATGCGAAAAAACTGGAAGCGTTCGCTAATTCGCAAGGTTTTGAAACGGAGGTGGCTGACCTCGATGATGCAGTTGATGACCTGCACTCTGGAGACGTAGTAATAATTGCTACCAGCTCTTATGAGGGATTGCCGCCGGAGAATGCGAAGTCTTTTTTCAAGTGGCTGACCACTGGGGACTGTCCTGACTTAGGTGAAGTAAGCTTTGCCGTAATTGGTAGTGGTAATTCCGAATGGGCGGAAACGTTCCAACGCGTGCCGTCAGTCATCGATCAGGCTATGGAAGCGGCGGGGGCTAACCGGCTCGTCGATAGGGGAGCTGTAGATGTTCGCGGAGACTACCTCTCGGATTTCGCGGACTGGGAAAAGCAGCTTTGGCAGGCTATTGGAGATCATCTTTCGGTAGAAATTGACAGCCAAGACGAAGCGAATTCTGTTCAGATCCAGTACATGAGCGAAGGTCGAGCAGATGCCTTGTCGACCGATTCGGAGAGCGAATTTTTTGAGGCCGTAGTTCAAAGAGTTGTCAGGCTTTCAACCGCCGCAGATGGACCGATCAATGATAAGTACCGGGTGGATATAGAGCTACCTCAAGAAGTTAAGTATTCTACAGGTGACTATCTTGAAGTACTACCGCGAAATCCAGAGGTTTCAGTAAATCGAGTTTTGGATCGATTTAGACTGTCAAGCGAGGCCCGCATAAAGCTGAACGGCAAATCTACGATTCTTCCAGTCGGCCAAGTGATGACTCTTACTGAACTGCTTACTAACTACGTTGAGCTTGCAACTCCAGTTAGTAAACAGCACATCGGCATCCTACAACGCAACTGTGTGTGCCCCCCGGAAAAGAAGGAATTGGAAATGCTCCTTGAACCGGCCACTTATGCTCAGTTGTTGAAGAATAGGACCTCATTGATAGACCTCCTCGAGAAGTATTCATCAATTGATTTGAGCTTTGAAGAGTATTTGTCCCTCCTCGAGCCAATGAAGCCCCGCCGCTACTCTATTTCCTCCTCCTCGTTGGCATCTACTAATCGGGTGTCCCTTACCTTCTCTAGGCTAGAGTCTCCAGCTTGGTCTGGAAGTGGAGTTTTTTCCGGTGTTGCCTCCAACTATCTAGCTGGACTAAAACCAGGGGCAAAGGTTTGCGTTTCCGTTGTTGGTGGAAACCCCCACTTCCGCGCCGATGACGTGGACAAACCAGTGGTGATGATCGGTGCGGGTACAGGGATCGCACCTTTGAGGGCGTTCATCGAGGAACGCGCGATTGAATCACGGAATAGTACGCGTGCTGTGGAACCTGTACTACTCTTTTTCGGATGCCACGGACCAGATTCGGATTACTTGTATCGTGAAGAATTGGAAGTCTGGGAGAAAGACGGTCTAGTCGACGTTAGGACAGCCTTTTCTAGGCATCCAGAAATGAATTCTTCCCAAAATGAAGTGAAGTACGTTCAAGACAAAGTATACGAGAATCGTCAGGAGGTAATGGACTATATTTCCAGGGGCGCGAGGGTCCTAGTTTGCGGAGATGCGACCAAGGTTGCGCCCTCGGTGCGTGAAGTCATGCGAACGATTGTTGGGGAACATCTCAACCTAGATGAAAGCGCTGCCGCCGCTGCAGTTGGAAAGATGGAACGAGAATCGTTTACCTATGTCACTGATGCATTTTCATAAAATTGCAACTAAGTAATTTAAGCCGTGAAAGGAAAACAATGTCAAAATACACACTGCAACCTAACACTCAGCATGGTGTTCCTAGGAAGGAAGTTGTTCGTCAGTTCCTTTACTTTCTTAACGTCATTCGGAAAAACAACATCTTTGAGTTCGGTTCGGCGCGGGAGGTAAGGTCCGACTTTGAGACTATTCGAAGGTTTGGGACGTTGGAAAGTGGCGCATTGGCGAATACAGCACGCCGTCACCCTGAACGTCTGGGCCTAGTTGATGACGACGGCGAGCTAACGTTTGGTGAGTGCTTCGAGCAAGTGACTCGACTAGCAACCGGACTTCTCAAAAACGGTGTGGAGGACGGAAGCAATGTAGCCGTCATGGCACTAAACGGGCGTGCTGCAATATTTCCGCTTTGCGCACGTCAGATGGCTGGCTACCATATTTTCATGATTAACGCCAATAGCTCTGGCCCCCAGATCGAGCGCGTGCTTGAGTTCCATGAAGTTAAAACCCTCATCGTGGACCAATGTTTCTACGAAAGGCTTACGGAGACTACTAAGAAGACGTGTCAGATCATTATTGGTCACGTGGAGGATAGCTCCTCCCTCCCTGAGGGTGTCCTTACTATGGAGGGAGTCATAGAAGCCGGCAGTCCTAATTTGAACCTCCTGCCCAAAAAGCCTACGAAGTCTCAGCATGTCGTGATGACCTCGGGTACCACAGGAATGCCGAAGGGAGTTGTACGCCGCCAGCTTAAGTCGCCTCAGGGTATTGGACCGATTTTGGGCGCTATCCCATGGCGCCGAGATATGTCTGTCCTTCTTACAGGCGTACTATTTCACTTCTACGGCTGGGGTAATATGCTGTTGTGCTTATTTACCGGTTCGACGATCATTACTCAACGCAATTTCGATTCAGCGAAAGCACTTGAACAAGTGGAACGGTATGGTGTGGATGCGTGGATCAGCTCCGCCTCTCGGCTTCGCGGGATGATAGGTTATTTGGATAAGAACGGTATTGACCGCGTGCCTGGCCTTGAGTTTGTAACGTCCTCGGGTAGCCCCCTCACCCCTTACGAGGTGCAAAAAGTAAATCAAAAGTTCGGCCCCATTTTCCACAATTGCTACGGTTCCACTGAAACTTCTGGTCTTGCGATTTCGTCAGCCGAAGACTTGGCGGCAGACCCAACGTTGACTGGTACTATTCACCCAGGCTCAATGATTGAGATACGAAACGATGACGGTCAAGTGGTTCCCGACGGCGAAGTAGGGGAGATTTTCGCCGGTGCCTACGACATGTTTGCCGGATATACCGATCCATCAATTGATATTAAAACTCAAAATGGGCTACTGCGTATGGGTGATCGCGGCTATAAGAAGGGAAATAAGCTATACGTGGGCGGGCGTGCGGACGACCTAGTAATTACGCAGTATGGTGAGAAGATTTTCCCTTCTGAGCTAGAGGACTTACTGATCCGAGACAGTCGTGTCGCAGAGGTACATGTACACGGCGTTCAAGATCCTGACTTTGGCCAGGCTCTCCGTGCCTACATCATTCGGGAAGACGGCGTGAATTCGGAGGAGCTTACAGAAGATGAAGTTCGCCGGCTAGTCCGCGAGGGCTTGTCCGACGCGCACACTCCTCGCGACGTGTTTTTCGTTACTGATTTTCCTCGCAACCCAATGGGTAAGGTTATACGCCCTGAGCTTCCTGGCAAGTCGACAGCCTAGAGAGTTCAATTCGTCTGTGTAGGATGAGATTTTTCTAAGCCTATTCTCCCCTCTGCTTGCCTTCTGATATGAACTGGTCCCCAAAAGTTGGGCTGGTTTAATTCTAGGTGGTTAGACGTTCAAGGGCTTGATTCCGATAGTGCATCGGGGTCAGGCCCTTTAGTCGTTGTTGGATGGGTTCGGTTTTGTACCACTGGATGTAATCTTCGATAGCATGGGTGAGTTCCTCGACGTTGCTAAAATCTTCTCCGTGGTACATCTCGGTTTTAAGTGTCCGAAAGGTTGACCATTACTGCGTTGTCGTCACAGTTGGCTTTACGCGACACTGACTGAACACCGCCGTTGTCGTGAATCAAAGTACGCCAGGTCGACTGCTGGTGTTGGAAGCCTTGGTATAGGTGTGCATCACCCACCCAGGCTTCGGCGCACAAGCCGCAATCGCTTTTGTCAATGAATTTGGCGATAAACTCTATCGACGGTGATGGCGACACGGTGTGAGCGACAATACAGTGGTCGAAGAGATCCATTACCGGTGACAAATACACTTTGCGGCCTGCAACCCTAAACTCGGCAACCTCACGCTTTGAAGGCCTTTCACAAGACATAGCTTGCCATGGAGCAAGACTCGACCAAACAAAACAAGGACTGGATCAACGCGAACACCAACATGTTGAGCTGCAGCCTAGTAACCATAACTCGGGCCGCCAATTCTCCCGCTGCGCCACTGACAACGAACTACGTGCGCGAATACAACTGCTCCCCACTAGAGTAGGTAATTGATTTCTCAGGCGAAGTAATGGGGAGCAGTACAATACGGAAAGGCTGGGGGCTTCAGTTGGGAATACTTCTGAATGCCCGGGTGGTGGAAAATTATATAGTGGGGTCACTCTACAACCAGCTAAAACTACGAGCAATCTAGCAAGTTGCTCAAATTTTTCGAGATGCCGCCAAGATTAACCAGAGCGACTAAACTACACTTCTTCAACATAACTGAGTGGGGACCGTTGCTTGACGAGGGATTCGGTGGATTTCTCTTTCGACTGCTATCCACTGGTTGTTAAATTGAACAATTCATTGCTTAAAGGGGTATTTTTGACCCCGTACTCATATCACTATATGAGAAAGCCTGGAATGCTTGGGGCTAAGCATCAATCACCGCCGATGCAAGCTGCTACTCTGAAAAGCCCTGAAATGCCCGCATCCCCAAACGTTCTATCTTCTTTGCTTTGTGACGAAGAAGGCTGCCGATTTTGAGAAGAACTCCCTTTTCATGTTTAGCTTAGCTACTTCTTTACGGGGTACGTCAAGTTTGGCGTGCTTGTCAATATCCAGGTCTCGCTAACTTGACTGTCCATCGCTAGAGGAGGACCTCTGAGACCCGAGTTGGTTGATTGGCGTAGACTTCGTGAAGCTAGGCACCGTAAAATCCTTTCTCGCCTAGCTACACGAATGCCGCGGCCGCATTAACGCGTTTTGTAAACAGTCACCGCACAAAGGTCTCCGGCAGACGCATGAACGACCAGATAACCGCGCTCGGTGTTTACAATCTGAGGAAATCACGAGCCTCCGAACTACCTAAGGCCCGAATTGCTCGACTACCTGGGCCAGAAGCCACTGAAATTTTCAACTGCTCCGCTCGGGCAGGAGGTTAGCGAACCTTGCGGGCGATTTCTTGTGCCATGTGTTGTTGGCCTAATGCGGTGGGATGAGCGATTAGATTGCCCTCGGGAAGCCCGTGGAAGTTGGAGTTTCGTTGATGCGGCGGTTTGCACCAACCTTCATCGTCATTTGGGGGGCTGATGTAAGTCGTGTGTGACTCCAAAGCTGCTTGTTTAAGCGTATAGTTCACCTTAGTGAGAAAGCTTTCAATGTATCGTCGATCGCTTAGGGAGAGAAAGCCACTTTCTGGGCACGTGTGCTCTGGGGTCGCGGCTGTGTAGTAACCTGTGAAGAATATTTGGGCTGCCGGTGCGCGTCTCTTTACATCGTTGGCTATATCGATCAGTCGCTGTTTAAGATTCCTGCCAGTGAAATCGGGGTTGTAGATACTTCCATCTGTTACAGGCTCGGCGAGGGGCGCGCACTCGGGTAGTCCGGGAATTTGAACGTGGGGTGCGCAACTAGCAAAAAGGGCGGCTAGGCCTGCGTCGTTTCCCCCGAGACTAATGGTGACTATTTTTGTGTCGGGGGTGAGATGTTGCTTCTGAGGACTTGGAGCGGTGAGAGGCAGAGCGTGATGTTGAGGGTTGTCATATTGGTAGGTAAACGCCCAAGCGCAGGTGGCATCGTCGAGCTGGAGGTTGAGGAGCTCAGCTAGTCGGTGGGGGTAGTTGTCTCGGTCTCTGACGCAGGCCGGGGTGCTCCCCGGAGCAGGCCGTGTGATTGTGCCCGTGGAGGCGTAGGAGTCCCCGAGTGCTACGTATTTGTCTCCTGGTCGGAGGGCTTGAGCGGAGGGTGCTAGGGCCGTGGTTGTAAGTATTGCGGTTAAAAGTGCGGCAGTGATTTTTTGGGCGTGCAAGAGTCTATCCAATGTACTAGGGAAGAAAAGCCTAGGCCTTTGATTGTTTACTCGGAACTGGCGGCATGGGGCTATTTTGCAATGTTTCGCCCAATGAAACGGCCATATTCGTGTGTGCCGTGGGCATTGAGGTGGAAAGGCAGGTTTCCTGGTGCTGGTGGCATGATGTCGACGAGATTTACCCACCATCGGTCTGGGGAGCAGGCGTCGTGTCCTTGGGACATCGGCCATGCGTCGAGGAAGGTAGCGTTGTTTTGCTGCGTGACTTCACGGAGTGTGTTTTGGAGGCGCTGTTCGGTGCCAGCGGTACTACCGGCTGGGATGGGTAGTGGGTTTGATGACCCCAAGCCACTGTTGTAGCAGGACATGTTATTGAAAGATACATGTGGGTAGCCGACAACAATGACTTTAGCATTTGGTGAATGGTGATGTGCTACGCTAATGGCGTTACGCAGACCGCTTCGGATTGCGCGTTCCGAAGCAGCAACATCAGACCCGTATGGGTATGTATCGTTGGCGCCTGCGACAATGACTACGTTTTTGGTCTGTGGGTTGAGATCGCCGCGTTGTGCTGCAGTTCGAAGCGCGTCTTCAATGTGTATACCGCCAGTTGCGAAAGAGGCGCCTGCGCATTGGTACTGATCGACGTGGGCGCCCCCAGAAGCGATGGCTATTTCATTGGCAATGGAGCCGTCGGTGACGCAGCCTACTCCAGTATTTGTCTTGACTTTGGCTTTATTTTGCAAGAAATCGGTGAGCGTTGGGTTTGCTACCACGCTGTCTCCGGTGAGGACAGTGTTGCCTGGTACTGCGGCTGTTGCAGTGATATTTCCGGCCATGAGAGCTGCGGCTGCGATGGAAGTTGCAACCATTTTAGTGTGGAGTCGCATTCTTAGGTTCTTCCTGGGATTGTCGTCTGGTTAACGCTTTTGAAGTTCGCTGGTGATGATTCTGGCCATTCCGTCGTGTCCGATATCTGTCGGGTGCATAGGCATGACGGAAGGTGCTGCTTGAGTTTTCAGCGCTACAGTCCAACGCTGAGTGGCGTCAGGTTGGCAAGTGTCGTGGGTCTTGGCCTGGTCATAGAGGTTGATGAAGTTGGCTCCTAAAGCTTGTGCTGCGCGTCCGATTTCACGGTTGAATTCGGCTTCCGCATTAGTAGCACCTGGGAAGGAGATAGGCACAACTCTGATGCCATCGTTAATCGCGCACAGCGTGTCATTTACAGTCATTGGCAGGTAGTTGACCATAGTGATCCGCGCTTTGGGGGCAACTCGGCGGATTTTGTCGAACTCTGAGCTGAGTAGCGCTCGATAGTTGGATCCTTTAGGAATGTTTGGGAGGGTGGAGTTGGCTAGGGCATCTATATGAGTGTCTGGCTGAAGTCCTCCGTACATGAAGACGACTTCTTTAGTGTTGGGTCCGATATTACCGGTACGAATCGCGTCATTTACATAGGCGTCCACCCAGTAGCTGGTTCCGTTGCAGGAGTAATCTGCGAGGGTGTAGTGGAAGTTATCGGCGGTTTGATGTGCCCAGTTCCGTTTGTCATTAAAGCAGGGGTGGATTTGGATGTAGGGCTTGTAGGGGCTTGTAGATGCGCGGCTACCAGGTGCTCCGCCGTTGGCGGTAATAGAATCACCGAAGGTTACCATTTCCTGCCCTTGGCTTGCGTTGGCAGTTTGGGCGAGGGAGAAACTCACGGTGAGGGCGATGAAGCCGGCAGTTATCCTGCTTTTTATATTTTTCATGGTCTTAGGGATCGGGAACAATAGGAGTGTGTGAGGTTTGCTCATCACCCTGACAAACGTAGTGCTTATACAGGGAAAATCCAATTCTGAGGGGCGGTAATTCCTGTTATGGGGGTGAAAGTTGGTAGCCGTGTGAGCTTAGAGGCTCTTGAATCCGAGTCTGTGAAAGTATCATTTTTCCGTTTGTGACAAGTGCGAGTTTCCCAGCCTAAGTGTTTTGAAACAGTAACGCGTGAATAGGCGCTGATGCACCGGTGTATATTTAACTAGCAGAGGGAATAGGTGCAGCGGGAGTGCGCGAACGCTATGAAATACTGCAACGTCGCGTATAGAAAACCGGTTTTCCGCTGACTTGCAACCGTCGTCCGAAACGATGGCCGTACGGCCACTGACAGCCAGTCAGAGGAGGGGGAATTAAAGAGCGGCTCAAACGCATCGCATTGGGGAGGAGATCGACAGGGAAGACTGTCCGAATGGTGCCTCCCCTCGAAAACGCGATTGTCTAACGACTTGATCCAGTTCGACATGAAGTAGAGTTTTGGAAAAGAAAACTGGTTAAAGTCGACAATCTTCTACGTCCATGCTGTACTAACCGATTGCTTCGCTTTTCATAAGATCTGAAAGAACCTATGGCCTAGCAATAGGCGCCCAACCTGTAGCACGCCAATCAAGAGGACGCTTTCCTAAAACTAGATGATAAAAGATTGCGGGTGGGAACGGACTTATAAGTCCGTTCCCACCCGCAATCTTTTGGGAGGCGCATGCCTAAACTAGTGCCGTGCTGCAGGAGCTTTCAATATCACTAGCATGTAGTAGGGTGCCGAGTGTTAAATGGGGGGTAACCGCCCAAAACACTGCCTAGTGCGCTGAGATCCAGTTCGGAAGACTGAAAGTCGTTCAGTAGCTCGGAAGAGCCAGTCTCGTTGAGGAAATTCGAGGAACCCAAGTCGCCGAAAGAGGAACCGCCAACCTCAAGGTTAACCTCTTCTGGGTAAGTCGGAGACGACATTGGTGGAAGCTCCGGGAGGTTTACTTCCGGCAAAGATATGTTCGGGAGCTTAATTTCTGGGAAGTTTCCTCCAGAAATGTGAACTAGAAGGTCTTTAATGGGACCAGAAACGATTTCGTTGATTTGAAGCAGTACGGCCATAGCCATTCCTTCAATCGTGGGGATAGTACTGGGTGGTACGTTCACAGGTGTCACAAAAGGGGTGCAACAGCTACGTCTCAAATGTTATTTGCGTCAGTACAGGTTCCGAGAAGCTACGTGGGCTGTTTCTTAGTGGCATTTAAGCCGGACATAGGTGTTGGATCTGGATGGGGGGCATTGGCCTGTCTCTTGGCATCAAATAATCATTAAATAAACAATCCTTAAATTATTCGTTTACTGGGGTTTCGGGGAGTTGTAAATTCTGCGTAACTAGCCCAATCTAGAGCCGATTTCGTCGCTCCATAAGCTTGCGTGGGTTGTGATCCGCGACTATACAGGGGCCCATGTTCGCTATTGAGAATCCAAGCACAGGCAAGAGTGAAGACAAGTTTGAACGCATCGATGATTCGCAGCGCGATGACATCCTAGACCGTTCCACCGCGGCCTACGATGCATGGCGTAGTACTCGCATCGAGGAGCGTGCCGCGGTTTTGTCCCGCGCTGCAGACCTTTATGAAGAGCGCATCGATGAGTTGGCAGACCACATCGGTCGTGAAATGGGCAAGCTGACCCGTTGGGCAAAGGCTGAAGTGCAGATTGTTGCCGATATCTATCGCTACTATGCCGAGCATGCGCACGAGCTGCTCGCAGATGAGTACCTGCCGGCTCAGAACGCGCACAAGACCGTGGTACGCAAGGAGCCGATTGGCCCATTGTTGGGCATTATGCCGTGGAACTTCCCGTACTACCAGGTAGCCCGCTTCGCAGCTCCTAACCTGCTGCTGGGTAACACCATCGTGCTCAAGCACGCTTCCATCTGTCCGCTGTCTTCCCAGGCATGTCAGGACATCTTGGAAGAAGCTGGTCTGCCGAAGGATGCGTATATCAACATTTATGCTTCCGGTTCCCAGATGGATGCTTTTGTAGCGGATAAGCGCATCAAGGGCGTTTCTTTGACCGGCTCCGAGGGTGCAGGCTCTGCCGTTGCTAAGACCGCTGGTGAAAATTACAAGAAGTCCGTGCTGGAGCTGGGTGGCAATGACCCATTCCTGGTTATCGATGATGAGAATCTGGAGTGGGTATTGGATCAGTACAACCTGATTCGCATGTATAACACCGGCCAGGCCTGCAATGCGCCGAAGCGCCTTATCGTTCTAGAGGACTTCTATGACCGCACTGTGGAGTACCTGGAAAAGAAGATCGGGGACATGAAGGTCGGTACTTATGATGAGGAGAATGCCGATATCGGTCCGCTGTCTTCCATCGGCGCCCGCGATGAGATTGTGGAGCGCCTCGAAAAGGCCGCGGCCAACGGCGACGCCAAGATTCGCGTAGGCGGCAAGAAGATCGATCGCGAGGGCGCCTACATGGAGCCTACCCTGCTTACCGACGTCGACCCATCCGCCGACGTAGGCTGCAACGAGATCTTCGGCCCAGTGGCGATTGTGTACAAGGCCAAGGACGTCGAAGAGGCCATCGAGATTGCCAATAACTCTGAGTACGGTCTGTCTAGCTCCGTGTGGGGCACTGACTTGGATGCTGCGTTTGAAGTAGCCAACCAGCTCAACGATGGCATGACGTTTGTTAACGAGGCGTCGGTAACCGCAGCAGGCCTGCCATTCGGCGGCGTGAATCGCTCCGGCTATGGCCGCGAGTTGGCGCGCTGGGGCGTAGGCGAGTTCGTCAACGAGCACCTGTACCGCGTGAGCGGACAGGATAATCCGGGTAATTCCCCGGCAATGTAGCGGCGTGTCTGTCTAGCGTAAGTCTCAAGTTCAACTTAAACTTGAGTACACGATAGACAGCTCACGCCGTAGGCATCGGTCCGGGGGAGGGGAACCCTCGGAAAGGTACCGCGGCAAATCTTCAAGGACGTTTACCTATGCGCAAAAGCACTTCCCCGAGCAAGGCTCGCAAGGGCCTTGCTGTGGCCGCAGTACCTACCGCCATCGCCGTGGGTTTGGCCCTGCTGCCAAACGCCACCGCACAATCTTCTGTAGGCGATCTCTCTTCCGCAATCGGCGGCGATTCCAGCCTGTCCGATCATTTCGCACCGAAGGATCCACCCGCCCGCACCCCGCTGAACACCGAATACCCGGATGTTAAGGGCCTGCCGGAGGGCGTGAAGATCAACCGCGTGGAGTACCTAACCAACCGCCACTTGATGGTCTACATCAAGTCTGCGGCGATGCCGGACAAAGAGCAGAAGGTGCAAATCCAGCTCGCCCGTGACTGGTACTCCCACCCAGAAAAGAAGTTCCCAGAGGTATGGGCACTGGATGGCCTGCGTGCACGTGACGATGAGTCCGGCTGGACCATTGAAACCAATATTTTGAACCAGTACGCCGACCGCAACGTCAACCTGATCATGCCGGTAGGCGGCGAGTCTTCCTTCTACTCGGACTGGGAGCAAGCAGACCGCGGTAAGCACTATATGTGGGAGACCTTCCTGACCAAGGAATTGATCCCGATCCTGGACAATGAGTACCGCTCCAACCACAAGCGCGCGGTAACCGGCCTGTCCATGGGCGGTACTGCCGCGATGAACCTGGCTGAGCGCAACCCGCACCTGTTTAGCTTCGTGGGTTCTTTCTCCGGCTACCTCGATACCACTACGCGTGGCATGCCGGAAGCCATCATGGCTTCGCAGCGCGATGCCGGCGGTTATGATTCCCGCAAGATGTGGGGCCAGCCGGGCTCCCAAAACTGGATCGACCATGATCCAAAGCTGGGCATTGAAAACCTGAAGGACATGAAGGTATATGTCTCCGCAGGTTCGGGCAAGGATGACTTTGGCAACGCCAACTCCGTGGCTAAGGGCCAGGCAAACCTCGCTGGCATGGGCTTGGAGGTCATCTCCCGTATGTCCACCCAGACCTATGTTGATTATGCGAAGCGCGCCAAGATTGACCCTGTGGTTAAGTTCCGCCCATCCGGCGTGCACAGCTGGGAATACTGGCAGTTTGAGATGCAGCAGGCATGGCCATACATCGCAGATGCATTGCAGATGGACAAGGCCGACCGCGGTGCGGACTGTGAGGCAATCGGAGCCATCGCTAAGGAGACCAAGAGCGGCGTTATTGGCTCTTGCTTGAATAATGAGTACGACGTCGCTAAGAAGGGCAAGGCCCAGGACTTCGAGTCTGGCACCGCTTACTGGTCCCCAGACACCGGTGCGCATGCCCTCTTCGGCCGCATTGGTGCTCGCTACGCCGAAATCGGCGGACCAACCTCCTGGCTTGGCTTCCCGAAGACCGGCGAGTCCAAGACGCCAGATGGCAAGGGCCGCTTCGTGCACTTTGAGCACGGCTCCATCTACTGGTCCCCGGAGACTGGCGCTTGGGAGATTACCGGCGATATGTTCCAGGCTTGGGGCAAGAATGGCTACGAAAAGGGCGACCTGAAGTACCCGACCGGCTCGGTAAAGAAGGTCGGTGAGGGCTACATGCAGGAATTCCAGGACGGAATCCTTACCCGTAACCCGGATGGCTCCAACCAGGTAGTACACGGTGCTATCGGCGCCAAATACAAGGACATGGGCGGCGCGGAGTCTGCGCTCGGCTTCCCGACGTCCGGAGAGAACGCCGTCAATGGCGGCTTCTTCCAGACCTTTGAAAAGGGCAGCATCTACTGGTCCCCGAAGACTGGTGCGCACTACATTCTGAAGAGCAAGATTATGGACCGCTGGGGCCAGGCTGGCTGGGAGCAGGGCGAGTTCGGCTGGCCTACCTCTGACTACTCCGAGATTGCCGCTGGTGGCTTGAGCCAGGAATTCCAGCACGGCAAGATCAGCGAGGTTCTGGGCCAGGTTCGGACCGAGAAGAAGTAGTCATGCGCAAGCTAGTAGTAGTGGGCGCGGCGCTGTGCTTGACCCTTGCGGGGTGCGGTTCTGCCACGGTGGATAGCGAACCTTCGCAAGAGACCGAGGTCGCGCCCCTCGAGCGGGAGTCGGAGGCCCCTACCTCTGCGGAAGAGACATCCTCTAAGTCGCAGGAAGACCGCGGTGCGCGTGAGATCTCTGAAATTCCCACCGCCGAGCTGCCGGAATCGGAAGCAAAGTACCTAGGCAGGCTAAAAGACGCCGGCGTCAACGTTGATGGCGTAGAAGATCAGCTCCTCGGCGCGGGCAAAGCAGCCTGTGATGAGAATGATGTCACCCTCTCTGCGGTCGCCGGCCAGCTTGTTGAGCAACAGCGCACCACGATGGGCTTTGAAGAGCTTTCTAAGCTGATTACGGATTCCGCACGTACAGGGATTTGCTAGGTTCACCTGGTACAACTAATCCATGAGAAAAACCATTACCGTTGTCGCAGTCCTCGTCGTTTTAGCTGTTATCGGCGTGGGCGCGTCGCGTTACCTCAATAGTGGAACGGATGACTCCCCAGCTCCGCATTCCACGGAGCAGGCTGCGCCACCGCCGCAGCAGCCCGAGTGGTGCCCGCGCGTGGAGTTCATTTCCGCCCCGGGTACGTGGGAATCTGCGGCTGACGACGATCCCCTTAATCCTTCTGCCAATCCGCGCTCGTTCATGCTGTCTATTACGAAGCCATTGCAGGAGGCCTACGGGGAGGACGTGAAGGTATGGACCCTTCCTTATACCGCGCAGTTTAAAAACATCAATGCACAGCATGAAATGAGCTACGACGATTCCCGCAATGAGGGAACCGCCAAGATGAATGATGAGCTGCGCAGTGTGCATGAGAGCTGCCCGGCAACCAAATTCATTGTGAGTGGCTTTTCTCAGGGGGCGGTCATTGCAGGTGACGTTGCCGATGAGATCGGTGGCGGCCAGGGTGCAGTGCCGGCGGAAAGCATTGCAGGTGTGGCCCTTATTGCAGATGGTCGCCGCCAAAATGGCGTTGGCCAAAACCCAGGCCGCAAGGTCGGCGGCGTGGGTGCGGAAATTGCCCTCCAGCCGGTATCCGGTTTAGTTCAGCCCATCGTTCCGGGTGCGTCCATGCGTGGTGCGCGCCCGAATGGGTTCGGTAGCTTGGCGGATCGGACCTTCCAGATTTGTGCGCCCAATGATTCAGTCTGTGATGCCCCGCCAAACGTGTCTAATGCGCTGGAGCGCGCGCAGGGTTTGATTGCCGCGAATGGCGTCCATGCGCAGTACGCCTCTAATAGTGGTGTCATTGATGGCACGACGGCTAACCAGTGGGTAGTGGGCTGGGCCCGACAGCTTATCGACGCCGCGTAACAGCAATTCCCCACCCTCCGATAGTTTTATTAAAGAAACCATTCACTTAAGGAGATTCCATGGATCTGAAAGCGCAGATGGGGCAATTCCTAGCGCCCGAGTTCAGTTTGGCCCAGCTGGCAGAAAGGCTCTACCAGGCGGAGACTGACCCAGACCGTGTGGTTATGCGCCAGTGGATCTACGGTGAGGAAGAAACCTGCCGGGAGCTTAGCCGCGCGCAGGTCAATAAACGCATCAAGGTGGTGGCGGCGCGACTGCAGCAGGTAGCAGATCCGGGCACCCGCGTTGCCATCTTGGCTGGTAATTCACCGGAATACGTCTTTGGCTTCTTGGGTGCACTGTACGCGGGTATGGTGCCGATTCCGCTTTATGACCCCAATGAACCGGGCCACGCGGACCACCTGGAGGCGGTATTCGGTGATTGCGAACCGCCTATCGTGGTGACGAATCGTGTTTCTGCCGCCGCTGTGCGTAAGTACTTCTCCGCCCAGCGCGAGCGCCCGCGGATTATTTCCCTCGACGCTCTTCCTGATTCCTTGGCTGGTTCTTGGACACCCGTGGAGGGAAGCGCGGAGGACATCGCTTTCCTGCAGTACACCTCCGGTTCCACCCGCACCCCGGCCGGCGTGGAGCTCACCAATCGCGCGATTATTACCAACGTGGCGCAGATCTTCCAGGCTGTGCAGCTGCAGATGCCTGCCCGCATCGTTTCTTGGCTGCCGATGCACCACGATATGGGCATCATTTTGGCCGTATTCGTTACCATTTTGGGCTTGGACTTCGAGATGATGACCCCACGCGATTTCATCCAACACCCAGACCGCTGGATCCGGCGTTTGACCGCCGGCGAGCAAGCTACGTACTCCGCTATCCCCAACTTTGCGCTGGAACTGGCCGCGCGCCATGCCAAGGATGCTGATTTCTCGCACGTAGCAGGCATCATTATCGGCTCAGAGCCGGTAACGGAGGCGGCCGTGGATTCCTTCTTGAATGCCTTCAGCGTGGATCGTTCCGTGCTGCGCCCGTCCTATGGTCTGGCAGAGGCGGCGCTTATTGTATCTACCCCGCAAACCGACAAGCGCCCGGTCATATCGCACTTTAACCGCACAGAGTTGGCCGCCGGTCGCGCCATCATCGAGGATAAGTCCGACGCGACTGTGGCCTATGCGTCCAATGGGCAGTGCGTGCCGCATCAGCACCTTGCCATCGTGGACCCGGAAACGCGCGCTGAGGTCAAGGACGGCGTAATCGGTGAAATCTGGGTGCATGGTCCCAATATGGCTACCGGCTACCTCAATCGGTCTGAGGAAACCGCCGTGACCTTCCGCAATACCTTGGGTGAGCGCCAGCAGGACGGCCTGCCAGAAGACGATTACTGGATGGCAACCGGTGACCTAGCCGCCATCGTGGATGGTGAGCTTTATATCACTGGCCGCCTGAAGGACCTCATCGTCATCGCTGGGCGCAATCACTATCCGCAGGATATTGAAAGCACCGTACAAGCAGCGTCCACGCAGGTGCGACCGGACTCCGTTGCCGCCTTCTCTGTGGAAGGCAAGGATTCTGAATCTCTCGTATTGTTGGTGGAGCGCGCCGATGATGCGCAGCCGGCCGGCGATGCAGAGGCGTCCGCAGTCATCCGCACCGCCGTCACCTCGCATCATGGAATTACGCCAGATGACATCGTGTGGAAGGCCCCAGGGGAAATCAACCGTACTTCTTCCGGCAAGATTGCGCGCCGTGTAGCTAAGAAGAACTATGTAGGGATCTGATTTATCGCTAACAAAGTGACAAAATATAGCGATATACCCTCTTGCCATTTAATAACTTCTCGTAATGAAAGACCTTTTATGACCATCGAGCAACTGCGAGCATGGCTGCGTGACTGGGTCGCCCAGGCCACCGGTGTTTCCCCAGAAGAGATCCTAGATTCCAAGCCCCTGGAAAACTATGGTCTTTCTTCGCGGGATGCTGTAGTGCTATCTGGCGAACTGGAAAATCTACTCGGTACCCGCCTCGATGCCACCGTGGCATACGAGTACCCAACCATCGAATTGCTGGCAAATCGCCTGTTGAACGCTCCAGCGCCTCAGCCTGAGGCGCACTCTCCTCGCATAGCGCATGGAGCCGATGTCGCGGTTATTGGTCTTTCGGGCCGCTTCCCGGGTGCAAAAAATGCCCAGGAATTCTGGTCCATGCTGGCCGAATCCCGCGCCGGAACAGGTCCACTGCCGGTAGGACGTTGGTCCGAGTACTCGGCGGACCCTGTAATGAGCGAGAAGATCGCCCAGCAAAATACCGATGGTGGCTATATCGAGGATATTGCTTCCTTCGACGCTGAATTCTTTGGTCTTTCTCCACTCGAAGCCGCCAATATGGACCCCCAGCAGCGCATCCTGTTGGAGCTGGTGTGGGAAGCGCTAGAAAACGCTGGTGTTCCTGCCAACGAGCTGCGCGGCACGCAGACTGGTGTGTACATGGGCTCGACCAATAATGACTATGGCATGCTCATCGCCGCCGATTCTGCCGAGATGCATCCTTATGCGCTGACCGGTATTTCTTCGGCTGTGGTGGCCAATCGCATTTCCTATGCCCTGGATTTCCGCGGCCCTTCCATCAATGTGGATACGGCCTGCTCCTCCTCCCTCGTAGCCGTCAATCAGGCGGTGAAGGACTTGCGCACGGGAAGCGCGGACGTGGCGCTGGCCGGTGGCATAAATATCCTCGCCGCTCCCCACGCGTCGACGGCGTTTTCTGAATTGGGCGTTACCTCTCCGACGAGTGCCATTCACGCTTTTTCTGACGACGCCGATGGCATCGTGCGCGCCGATGCCGCTGGTGTCCTCGTCCTCAAGCGTTTGGAGGACGCGGAGGCGGACGGCGACGATATCTTGGCTGTCATTAAAGGCTCGGCCGTCAACTCCGATGGGCACTCCAATGGCTTGACCGCCCCGAATCCGGAGGCACAGGAGGATGTTCTCCGCCGAGCTTATGCCGATGCGGGCGTGAATCCGCAGGACGTGGACTATATCGAGGCCCACGGCACCGGCACCATCTTGGGTGATCCGATCGAAGCTTCCGCTTTGGGGCGGGTGCTCGGCGCCGGTCGTGGCGCGGATGCGCCGATTTTGCTGGGATCTGCCAAAACCAATATCGGCCACTCCGAATCCGCTGCGGGCGTGGTGGGCCTTATCAAGGTCATCCAGGCCATGCGCAATGATGTGATTCCGGCGAATATCAATTACTCGGCGCCGAACCGTTATATCGATTTCGAAGCAGAACGCCTGCAAGTAGTCGAGGATCCGCGCGAGTGGCCCGAATACTCCGGCCGCAAGATTGCTGGCGTATCCGGTTTTGGCTTCGGTGGCACCAATGCACACGTCGTACTCACCGATTACCGCGGCACCCCTGTCGAGCGCGAGCCGCAGCTTTCCACGGAAATGGTCGCGTTGCCGGTTTCTGGCCTCTTGCCATCGCGCCGGGCACGCGCTGCGGCCCTGTTGGCGGACTTCATTGAGGCGGAAAAGCCCGCGCTTGTCGACGTCGCCCGTACCGTCGCCCGCCGCAATCACTCCCGCTCCCGCGCCGTCGTGATGGCTAGCTCTACCGAAGAAGCGGTCAAGCGCTTGCGTCAGGTGGCTGAGGGCAAGGTATCCGTCGGTATCGCTGCTGCGGATTCGCCGCAGGTTCCGGGCCCGGTATTCGTGTACTCCGGTTTCGGCTCCCAGCATCGCAAGATGGCTAAGGACATGATTGCGCTTTCGCCACAGTTCACGGCCCGTTTGGAAGAGCTAGATAAAATCGTGGACTTTGAGTCCGGATGGTCCATCTTGGACATCGTCAACGACGATGCTCAAACATATGACACCGAGACCGCCCAGGTAGCCATTACCGCCATCCAGATTGCATTGACGGACTTGCTCGCTTCCTTTGGTGTGCGCCCTGCCGGTGTGATGGGCATGTCCATGGGCGAGATCGCAGCGGCCTATGCCGCGGGCGGTATTTCCGCCGAGGACGCTATGGTGATCGCCTGCCACCGCGCGCGGTTGATGGGTGAGGGTGAGGCGTCGCTAAGCGATGCCGAACAAGGAGCCATGGCCGTAGTCGAGCTCTCTGCCGAGGATGTTGCCGCGCTTGATGGAAACATCGAGCCTGCCGTGTATACCGGTCCAGGTATGACCACCGTGGGCGGCCCGCGCCAAGAGGTGCTGGACCTGGTG
The DNA here is from genome assembly GCF_037908395.1 of Corynebacterium sp. KPL4072. Lineage (NCBI taxonomy): Bacteria > Bacillati > Actinomycetota > Actinomycetes > Mycobacteriales > Corynebacteriaceae > Corynebacterium > Corynebacterium sp. KPL4072. Next base: position 82,144 of record NZ_JBBMGE010000008.1, on the reverse strand, counting down.
GAAAAGCTCGACGGCGAGGGCAAATTCGCCCGCGCTCTCAATGTGAAGGCGGCCGGGCACACTTCGGCCGTAGATCCCATCCTGGGAGAGCTGCATGCGGCCATTGCCGGCATGGAAGCCAAGCCGCTGCACACCCCGCTGTTTTCCTCCGTGGATAAGGGCACGGTCTATCGTCCTGGAACCACCGTGCATGATGAGGATTACTGGCTGCGCATGACCCGCCACTCGGTCTACCTGCAGGATGCCACCGAGGCAGCCTTCGCTGCCGGGCACAACCAGCTGGTAGAAATCTCGCCAAACCCGGTCGCGCTCATGGGGCTCATGTCCACCGCCTTTGCGGTAGGCAAGGCCGATGCGCAACTGCTGTATGCCCTAAAGCGCAAGGTAGATCCCACCGAGTCTCTCCTCGACTTGCTCAGCAAGCTCTATGTCGCCGGCATGCCGGTGGACTTCGGTGCGGTCTTTGGCTCTGGCGCACGCGTAGAGGCCCCCTATACCCAGTTCAACCGCCAACGTTTCTGGACCAATGCCCGTCCATCGGCCGGCGTTTCTGGCCTGCCGGGCGCACGCGTTAACTTGCCAGAAGGCAAGGTTGCTTTCTCCACCAATGCGGACCAAGCGCCATCTGCCCTGGCCATCGTCGAGGCTGCGGCCGAGGCCGTCAAGCCAGGAGCACGCATCATCGCCACCGAGGAACACGCCGATTTGCCACCGCACGGCGAGGTCACCACGGTGGCAAATCAGTCCATCGGCGGTATGTCCGTGGCTGTCTACGCTGTTCGTGGTGCACAGACAGAGCTGGTGGCGGAAGGCTTTGCCTCCGCTTTGGATTTGGGTGCGGCGCCTATTCCAGGCGTGGCTGAGGTGCCCGAAAGCGCGCCTGCAGCGACGGAAGAAGTCGATGCCGTGCGCTGGGATCCCACAGAGGAAACCGTGGAGGACCGCCTCGCGCTCATCGTTTCTGAGTCCATGGGCTATGACGTATCCGACCTGCCGCGAGAGCTGCCGCTCATTGACTTGGGCTTGGATTCCCTGATGGGTATGCGCATTAAGAATCGCGTGGAAAATGACTTCCAGATTCCGCCGCTGCAGGTGCAGGCGCTGCGCGACGCCTCCCTGGCGGACGTCATTGCCATGGTGGAAGAGGCCGTAGCCGGCGGTAACGTAGATACCAGCGAGATTGCTTCCGAGGACACTCCTGCGCCAGAAGAAGATGAGCCGGGCCAGGGCGTGGGTGTTGCCCCGCGCGATGCCTCCGAGCGCATGGTCTTTGGCACGTGGGCTACCTTTACCGGCAAGGCCGCGGCGGGAGTGACCTCTGCACTGCCCAAGATAAGCGACGAGGTTGCTAGCAACATTGCCGAGCGCCTTACCGAACGTGCAGGCATCGAAGTCACTACCCAGCAGGTCCACGAGGCTGAGTCCTTGGAGAGCCTGGCTGACTTGGTCCGTGAGGGACTAGAGACCGAGGTAGAGGGCAATATCCGCGTGCTGCGCGAGGCCGACGGCCCCGCTGTATTCATGTTCCACCCAGCCGGTGGCACCACGGTGGTCTACCAGCCACTGACCCGCCGCCTGCCCGAGGATGTGGCTGTCTACGGAGTCGAGCGCATCGAGGGTTCGCTAGAGGAGCGAGCCAAGGTATATGTCGAGGACATCCTGCACTACGCTCGTGGCCGCAAGGTCGTGCTCGGCGGTTGGTCCTTCGGCGGCGCGCTGGCCTACGAGGTGGCCTACCAGCTGCATCAGCGCACCCAGCGCGGCCAGGATTCGGCGGACGTGGCGTTCATCGCGCTGCTGGATACCACTCAGCCGTCGAACCCGGCTCCGGATACGCCGGAAGAAACCCGTGCCCGGTGGGAGCGCTACGCGGCCTTTGCCAAGAAAACCTACGGACTGGACTTCGAGCCGCCGTACGAGATTCTGGAGACCATGGGCGAGGATGCGCTCATGACCATGCTGGCGGAGTTCCTCGCTACTACCGACGCCTCCGAGCACGGCCTTGCCGCCGGCGTTCTAGAGCACCAGCGCGCTTCCTTCGTGGATAACCAGATTCTGGCCAAGATCGACTTCCACCGCTGGGCCGATGTCACCGTGCCGGTTCTGCTTTTCCGCTCCGAGCGCATGCACGACGGTGCGATCGAGCTGGAGCCGCGCTACGCTGAGATTGACCCTGACGGAGGTTGGGGAGTTATCGTTAAGGATCTAGAAATTGTGCAGCTGCAAGGCGATCACCTTGCAGTACCGGACGAGCCGGCCATCGGCATCGTGGGCAAGCATATGAACGAATGGATCGAGGAGAAGGTACGTGGCGGCCAAGCAGACAACCGCTGAGAAACTCGCTGACCTGCGTGAGCGCCTAGATAAGGCGCAGGACCCAGGCAGTGAGCGCTCGCGCAAGCGCCGCGACGAGGCTGGGCGCACCACGCCTCGTCAACGCATCAATGAACTGCTGGATGAGGGTTCCTTCGTTGAGACGGGTTCCTTGGGCAAGACCCCCGGCGACCCGGATGCTATCTACTCCGATGGCGTGGTCACCGGCTATGGCCGCATCTCCGGCCGGCCCGTGTGCATCTACGCTCACGATAAGACCGTCTACGGTGGCTCTGTCGGCGTGACCTTTGGCAAGAAGGTTACCGAGGTCATGGATATGGCCATTAAGATTGGCTGCCCTGTCATTGGCATTCAGGATTCCGGTGGTGCCCGTATCCAGGATGCGGTGACCTCGCTGGCCATGTACTCCGAGATCGCCCGCCGCCAGCTGCCGCTGTCCGGCCGCAGCCCGCAGATTTCCATCATGATGGGTAAGTCCGCTGGCGGCGCCGTCTATGCTCCTGTGACCACGGACTTTGTGATTGCCGTGGACCAGGAAGCGGAAATGTATGTCACTGGTCCCAACGTGATTCGTGAGGTCACCGGTGAGGACATTACTTCCGCCGAGCTGGGTGGAGCTCGCCAGCAGGAGCTCAACGGCAACGTTTCGGCCGTCGTTCCCTCTGAGGAAGACGCTTTCGACATGGTGCGCGATCTCTTGGACCACCTGCCGCTAACCTGCTTTGATGAGGCCCCGGAATTTGCCGCGCCTGCCGACGCCGACGTGGCCGAAGACGAAGACCTTAACTCCTTTATGCCGGATGACACCAATGCCGGCTACGACATGATGGACTTGTTGACCCAATTGGGCGATGACGAGGACATCATTGAAATTCAAGAGAACTTTGCGCCCAATATGATCACCGCCTTTGGGCGCATCGATGGCAAGACGGTGGGATTTGTAGCCAATAATCCCATGCACCTTGCAGGCTGCATTGATGCGGACGCCGCCGATAAGGGCGCACGTTTTATCCGCATCTGCGATGCCTACAACATTCCGTTGGTCTTCGTGGTGGATACTCCGGGCTACCTACCAGGCGTAGAGCAAGAAAAGGTCGGCCTTATCCACCGCGGCGCCAAGTTTGCTTTCGCCGTGGTAGAAGCCACCGTGCCCAAGGTTTCGCTCATCGTGCGCAAGGCCTATGGCGGTGCTTATGCCGTGATGGGGTCGAAGAACCTGACCGGTGATATCAACTTGGCGTGGCCAACCGCACAGATCGCCGTTATGGGTGCCGCAGCCGCCGTGGTGATGATCGCCGGTAAGCAGCTAGACGCCGCCGAGACCCCTGAGCAGCGCGAGATGACCAAGAAGATGTTCATGGACTTCTACGATGAGACCATGACCGCTCCCTATGTTGCGGCTGAGCGCGGCTATTTGGACGCCATGGTTCAGCCGAGTCAATCCCGGTTGGCTCTCCGCCAAGCGCTGCGGCAGCTGGCAACGAAGCAGGAAAGCGACCTGCCGAAGAAGCACACCATTGCCCCGATGTAACGTCATGTGCTTGGATTAGCGATAGGAATATAAAGTCCCAATCCTAGTCAAGGAGTTATTTATGATTCTATCTAGCGCTGTGGATCTCATCAGCGAGATCATTGGTTTCGTAGCCGATATTCTCAATCAAGCAGGCGTACCGGTAAGCTCCAAGTAAAACGAGCAAAAAATAAGGAGGGTTCAACCCTCCTTATTTTTATTTGCGGGCGAAAAGCCGCCAGCCAAAGAAGAATAGTGCCGACATAACGGTTGCCACGATGATGAAGCTCCAGTGTGGTAGCCGGCCATTGACCAGCATCCACAGGGCCATGCCGCCCACGATGGTGCTTAGCCAGACGACGCCGCCTTCCTTCCACTTGCCCTGCACCTTGGCGGCCAGGATGATAGCCCAGCCGATGAGCGCGCCGATGGCCCATGGCCAGAAAGCATCAACCCAGGTGGAAAAACTTAGTCCGCCGTGGGCGAGACGGGCGGCCACAGCAAAGAGCATCAAGGCGATGATATCGATGACGGGGGCGATTCTCATGCGTTTTCCTTTCGATTCAAGGCGGCGTAAGTAATGCCCTTGCGAGCATAGTGCCAGAAGTAGATTACCCAGCCAATGATGGTGATAAGGGCAAAGGAAATCAGCCGATAAATGATTGCCGCACCGGTTGCATCCACCGCGGTCATACCGGTGGCAACCAGGGTAGCGATAATGGCGGCCTCTACCGTGCCCAGGCCGGCGGGCGTGACCTGGGCGGAGCCGGCCAGCTTGGCGGTAAGATACGCTAGCGCCACACCGGCCATAGTCGTAGTGTCTTCACCCGCATGCAGGGCAGGGAGGTGGCCGGTTACGGCCCAGACACAGCCCCAGAGCGAGACCATATCGATGAGGCGGTTGGCTAGGGAGTAAAAGGAAACCCAAGCGAATTGGCGGCGGGTGAGGTGAACCTCTTCTAGATTCTTTACCTGGTCCACGATGGCTTCGCGCTTGGAGCCCTTAACGAGTTTCTGGCGGTTGAGCCAGCGAATGATGGTGTCTGGGTGATTGGTCAGCCAGAAAAGGCCGCCGGAAAGCGCCAGCATGAGCACCAGGGTGCCAATGAGGGACCACAATGCCATGTCAGCATTGAGGAAGAGCACGCCGCCCAAGCCGATGAGTACGAGCCACATGGTGGAAATGGCCGAAGACAGCACGAAGAACCACCCACAGAGCATGACGGAAGCACCCCACGTGCGCTGCACGTAGAAGGTGAGGATGGCGGAAAAGGCCGGGCCCGCTGGAAGCGTGGTAGACCAAGCATTAGCCGCCAGCGTGAGGGCGGCCGTCTCTGAGGCTGGTACGTGTACGCCCCCGGCGCGAATGAGCAGGCGCATAACCTCGCCCATGGCAAGGACTGCCACGATTGAGGCGATGACCACCAGTGCTACCGCAGCCGGGTCAGAATGAGACAGGCGCGAGAAGCCTTCGCGCAGGAAGTCCAACTCATCGCGGAAGACATAAATCAGGATAAGCAGGACGATGAGCGAGACGATAAGCCGCAGCCAGTTCTTCACTTATTTATCTCCTTCGAGGCGTTGTTTGAGCTCAGAGAAGGGAACAGTCTTGCCGCGGTGTCTAGCGCCACCAGTCAAAGCAGTAGTGGCGTGGCGCAGCCAGCTAGGTGCCCACCAGTTATCCTCGCGCAGCAGGTGCATGACGGCGGGGACAAGGAGCATGCGGACAATGGTGGCGTCGATAAGCAGGGCAAAAATCATGCCATAAGCGATGTATTTCATCATCACGATATCGGAGAAGCCGAAAGCGCCACAGACCACGATCATGATGAGCGCCGCCGCAGTGATGATCCCACCCGTATGCGCGGTGCCGGCCGCAATGGCCTCATCGGTGGTGGAACCACGCCGTCGCGCCTCCACCATGCGGGAGACCAAGAAGACCTCATAGTCGGTGGACAGGCCGTAAACAATGGCGATGATAAGCACCAAAATGGGGCTCATGAGCGGGCCAGGGGTGAAGTTGAGGGCGCCCGAGCCAAGGCCAGCGACGAACATCAGGGTCAAAATGCCCAGCGTTGCCCCCAAGGTCAAAAGCGTCATCACGATCGCCTTGAGCGGGAGCACGAAGGAACCGAAGACCAACGCCATGAGCAGGAACGTGGCTAGCACCACGTAGAGTGCCATCCACGGCAGCTTATGGAAGAGCGCATCAAGGGATTCCACTTCCATGGCAGGCGTGCCTCCCACGTACAGGTTCACGCCCTCGGGTGCCTTTACTTGTTCCAGTTCGTGGACAATCTTCGCGTAATCATCGCGGTCTTTAATGCCGGCGGAAAGAACTGTCGTGCCGTCCTTGGTGGCTGTTGTCGGCGCCATGGGCTCGGTGAGGCCATTGAGGCCACGGACTTGCATGACGACGTCGACAAGCTGCTGGTTAGACGCATTTTCCACGACGAGCTTTACCGGCTCCGTGCGGAAGGTAGGGAATTCCTCATTGAACCTATCCTGCGCCACACGGGTTTCCTGGTTGGGCGGTAAGTAAGACTCGTTGATGCCGCCGAAGGTGATACTCATGATGGGCAGGGTAAGTGCGATAAGCAGGCCGTACACGGCGATGGTCAACCCGCGGGCATGGCGCATTGCCCAAAGCGGCAGCTTGTACCACCAGGTGTCTTCGATGGTGCGCGCCGTCCGAGAGGTGCGGCGCACAGACCAGGTATCGATCTTGGGGCCGAGCATGCCAAAAATTGAGGGCAGGACGGTGACCGAAAGCAGCGCTGCTAGACCCACGGCGGAAATGGAGCCATAAGCCACGGACTTCAGGAAGGCTTGCGGGAAGAGAAAGAGCCCCGAAAGTGCGACGGCGACCATGGCTGCCGAGAAAACCACCGTTTGGCCGGCAGTCGCGGTGGTGGTAGCAACGGCCTCCTCGGTGGAGCGACCCTTATCCAGCTCTTCGCGGAAGCGCGAGACCATAAAGAGACCGTAATCGATGGCTAGGCCGAGGCCCAGCAGCGTGACAACGGCCTGAGCAAAGACATTGACCTGGGAAAATCCCGCCAAGATGGACAGGATTCCCAAAGACCCCAGGATAGAGAGGCCGCCGACGATGAGCGGCATGCAGGCCGCAACGACGGAGCCAAAAACCACCAGCAGGAGGATGCCCACCAAGGGAAGCGCGGCCTTTTCGGCGCGGGAGATATCGTGGGACATGCCATTATCTAGGGCATCAGCAACTGCGGTAGCGCCCGCGATTTCCACTGGGGCGGAGGTATCCGTAAGCGCGCCTTGGATGGTGCGGAAATCCTTGAGTGTTTGCTCATCATCGCCTTTAAGACCGATGGCGGCGAAAGCTAGGGAGTGATCGTCATTGACTAGGTTGGGGTTCTTCGTATCGAAGTAGCTGGTCACCGAATCAATCTGCTCGGGATACTCTGCTTTCAGCTGCGCCAAGTGCTGCTTGGCGGCGTCGAAGTTCTCATCGGGGGAGTGGAAGAGCAAGATGACATCGCCGGAGTTATCGCGGCCGAATGTTTCCTCCTCGATCTGGGCCGCGCTTGTCGACGCCGCATTGGGATCCTCCCAGCCCTCTTGGCTCATGCGATCTTCGAGCTGCAAGCCAAAGCCCACGAAGAGCGCAAGGATGGCAGCGACAACGATGGCGGGGATAAGCCGGCGGTGTGCATAGGAAAAACGTCCCCATTTCTCAAACATTGGGGCAGCCTCCTAGCGGTTATTAAGCAGGGCCGCCAAGGGACGGAATGGCTGCAGCCATGCACCACCCTCGGGCAGGTTATCCAGATTCACGCGCGGTAGCGGTTCGCGGAATACGCCCTCGATGTCTTCTAGATCCACAAAATTGATATCCGCGTGGCCGACGGCCCAAGCGGCGTGCTCGTGGAATCCCAGGACCGTAACCGGAATCCCCGCGGCGATGAGCTCCTCCAAAGGCTCTTGGAAGTTTTGGCCATCGGCGGAGGCGACAATGGCACCGGCCAGATCCGCACGAAGATTGTCGATGTGGTCGAGCATATCCGGATCCACGTCGTCGTCTTCGTGGATCTTGGGCTTGGCAAAAACACCGAAACCCACGTTGCGGATGGCTTCTACCCATGGGCGAATGACATCTGCGCCGCCGGGGGTCACATTAGTAAAGACATCGGCGCGCGGTTCAGCATCAACGTCTTGAGCAAGATGTACCAGCCAGCGACCGATGGCGTCGAAGCGCGGGCGGTGTGCGGCGGTAGGCCGACCGCCCAGCAGGGAGCCTAGGCCCATGTCCATATTGGGTGCATCCCAGACAAGCAGATAGGTGCTCATTTATTTCTTCTCCCAGAGATACTCCGTAATCACGTGTTCTTTATCTAGGCCCTTGCCCTCAAACTTGGTGATGACCTGACGATCTACCAGCTGCGGGCACTCCGGCCATGGCCAGCCCTTGTAATCCAGGCTTGGTTCTACTTCAACTAGTTCATCGATCCACTCGGCATATCCGGCGTGGTCGGTAGCGACGTGCAGCACACCGCCCTTCTTTAACCGGGAGGCAAAAAGATTTAGGGTGCCCGACTGAATAATGCGGCGCTTGTGATGGCGCGCCTTTGGCCACGGATCCGGGAAGAAGACGCGGATTCCGTCGAGGGATTCCGGTTCAAACATGCGCATCAAGACTTCGATGCCATCGCCGCGGATCATGCGGATATTTTCGATACCCTCACGCTCAATCTGGCCGAGCAGCTTGGCAAGGCCTGGTTTGTAGAGCTCGACGGCGATGATGTTGGTATCGGCTTCTTTCGGTGCCATGGCAGCGGTGGAGGTACCGGTACCGGAACCGATTTCCACGATCGTCTTGGCGCCGCTGCGGCCGAACCAGGAAGCGAGATCAATGACCTCGTCTTCCAGCACGCGTCCGAGCTCCGGCCAGCGCTTTTCAAAAAGTTCATGCTGGTTTTCGGTCAGCGTGCCGCGGCGGAAAGTGACGTTGCCTAGGCGCGGGTAGTCAAGCTCGTTGTGGAAAACGGCGTTGAAGTCGGTTTGTGGCGGGCGGCCAGGGGGCATTTCCCCAGCGCGGGTGTTTTGAGAATTATCTGTGCTATTCATTGCGGCCTATTTTCCCCTGCTTAGCCCCGCCAAGCAATACGCCGCGCCGAGGGATACATGTGGCGATGACATCCCGGATATAACCAGTGGGCCCAGTTGGGGGTGGTAGAAGATCGTTTCGAGGCGGAAAAGTGGGACAATGAACCCCCAGAAAGGGGGAGTGGAAAAGGCGATTTTTAACACATTACCTTCGTATGCGCTTGGTGAAGTTCTGGTTAACGTGGTGGATATAACCGGTGTGGCAAGTTCTGCGCAAATTATTCGGGCGAGCACGTTAATCTTGAGGTGGAAGGCACAGTTGGGGCTTTTCGCTCCAATTTTCACACCCACCCTCAGGAGAATTACTAATGACCGCCACTATCCCAGGGCTCGTCGGAGAGCTGCCGACTAAAAATGAAAAGCTTATCGGCTGGATTAGCGAAAATGTTGAGCTTTTCCAGCCGGACCAGGTGGTCTTTGTAGACGGCTCCCAGGACGAGGCTGACCGTTTGGCCGGCGAGCTGGTGGAAAAAGGCACGCTTATCAAGTTGAACGAGGAAAAGCGACCTAACTCCTACTTGGCTCGTTCCAACCCTTCCGACGTCGCACGTGTGGAATCCCGCACCTTCATCTGTACCGAGCACGAAGATGGCGCCGGCCCTACCAATAACTGGGCTCCGCCTGCGGCAATGAAGGAAGAGATGACGGAAGCTTTCCGTGGTTCCATGAAGGGTCGCACCATGTACGTGGTTCCCTTCTGTATGGGCCCGATTAGCGATCCGGAGCCGAAGTTGGGCGTGCAGCTGACTGACTCCGCCTATGTTGTGCTCTCCATGCGCATCATGACCCGTATGGGTGCGGAAGCCTTGGACAAGATTGGTACCGACGGCGATTTCGTCCACGCCCTGCACTCCGTGGGCGCCCCGCTAGAGCCAGGTCAGGAAGATGTGGCGTGGCCATGCAATGACACCAAGTACATCACCCAGTTCCCAGAGACCAAGGAAATCTGGTCCTACGGTTCCGGCTACGGCGGCAACGCCATCCTGGCGAAGAAGTGCTACGCGCTGCGCATCGCTTCTGTCATGGCTAAGGAAGAAGGCTGGATGGCTGAGCACATGCTCATCCTGAAGCTCACCAACCCAGAGGGTAAGAAGTACCACGTTGCGGCCGCCTTCCCTTCGGCATGCGGCAAGACTAACCTGGCCATGATTACCCCGACCATTCCGGGTTGGAAGGCTGAGGTCGTCGGTGACGATATTGCTTGGCTGCACCTGCGCGAGGACGGCCTTTATGCCGTAAACCCGGAAAATGGTTTCTTCGGCGTGGCCCCTGGCACCAACTACGACTCCAACCCGATTGCCATGCGGACCATGGAGCCGGGTAACACCATTTTCACCAACGTTGCGCTTACCGACGACGGCGATGTCTGGTGGGAGGAGATGTCCAAGGAGGCACCAGAGCACCTCATCGACTGGACCGGTCAGGATTGGACTCCGTCCTCCTCCACGAAGGCTGCACACCCGAACTCCCGCTACTGCGTGCCGATTTCCCAGTGCCCTAGCGCCGCACCAGAGTATGACGACTGGCAGGGCGTGAAGATCGATGCCATCCTCTTCGGCGGCCGCCGCAAGACCACCGTCCCGCTGGTAACCCAGGCCTTTGACTGGAACCACGGCACCATGATCGGTGCCCTGCTGGCTTCCGGCCAGACCGCTGCAGCAGAGGGCAGCGTTGGCACCCTGCGCCACGACCCGATGGCTATGCTGCCGTTCATGGGCTACAACGCCGGTGACTACCTGCAGCACTGGATTGACATGGGTGAAAAGGGCGGCGACCGTATGCCGTCTATCTTCCTGGTTAACTGGTTCCGCCGCGGCGACGATGGCCGCTTCCTGTGGCCGGGCTTCGGCGAGAACTCTCGAGTGCTCAAGTGGATCATTGACCGCATCGAGGGCAATGTTGAGGCCGAGGAGACCGTCGTAGGCCACACCGCCCGCGCCGAGGATATCGACCTCGAGGGCATCGACTTCGATATCGAGGACGTTCGTGCCGCTCTTGCCGTCAACCCGAAGGACTGGGAAGGCGATATGCAGGATAACGCCAGCTACCTCAATTTCCTGGGCTCCCGCGTGCCGTCCGAGGTATGGGACCAGTTCCACGCCCTGAAGGAGCGCGTAGAGAACGCCTCTTAAAAACTAGGCTCAGCTAGCCCCCAGCGACGGCATTGTCGCTGGGGGTTTTCGTATTGCTTTACCTAGATATAAAAAGTAAACAATAAGTTAATATTAGTTAATAAAAATGAAACTCTTTATCGTTAATGATGACAACTATTAATAATTATGAAATTATTTTATCGGCTCGGAAAACGGGTATTTCATTTCGGAAAAGGAGAGAAATAGATGCGGAAAAAAGTCTGGCTTCCGCAGCCGCTGCTTTTGTACTAGGTGCTGGTGCGCTTGGGGGAACTGCTTTGGCAGGAGAACTTGTCGATGGGGGTATGTGGGAACACGGTAAGGGTGGAGGCCGAGTGTGGTCGAACTACCACCATCCCAGTGTTAATCACGGTAGTTCTGTGAATGGCCACCAGTACGTTGACTCTGGCTGCCAACCGGCTAATACGTGGGCCCGTGCGCAGGCATCATCTCGTTGGCTCGGGGCGGATGGCGCTTATTACCGCTTGTGTTAATAGAAGGTAAGCGTCACAAGGGTCGCCGTCATTGGCGACCCTTGCTTTAGTTAAGGAAGTATTTCATGAAAGAAGGCGTTAGCCTTTCTCAACGAATTCTCGCCGCATTTTGCGTACTATCCGCATTGTTCTTGGGGTATTGGGCATTTGCGATGACGCAGTCGGAGGGAATATTTGAAACCGGCTCTTTTATCAACGTCGGATCGAATGATGGTCAGGGCTCTGAAATTCTTGCTGCACTCGATGAGGCTGCGCAATCGAAGGGGGAGCGCATTGCAGTGGAGCTCGAGCAACCGGACCATACCGACGTCTACGCCGCTGGGGACTTTGGTAGCAGTTGGTACGACACGATTGCGCCGGGCAGTCCAGTTCGCGTACACGATCTGTCGGAATTACCGGATGAGGATCCGCGTCAGCTTCTACAACTGTCCGGAGGCGAGGATTTCAAAAATACAGTGTATGGAATTCTGGATGCCCACAGCGCGCAGCATCAGGAACTCGAAAGCCTAGAATGGTCGTTCCTTTTCACGGATACCGCGCTAGCCGGAATTTATTTTTTGATTCTGGCCACGTGCTTTGCTGTCGTCGTGGCCGGTGCGATCGCGCGAACCAGGGATTATGCCGTGTGGCAGCTCATGGGACTATCGCCTAGGGCCATTTTCGCACGTGAATTTCGGCGTTCTTATGCAAGTGCATTTCTTGGCGCACTGGCTATCGGGGCGCTGGCGCTGGTGCTGTGCGCAGTATTGGTTTCGCCACGGGTAATGCTGGGGATTTTGCGCTACTCGGCAGTCTTTCTGTTTCCTCTTCTCGTGGTCATGGTGGTGGCATTCCTCCTGACTACATGGGCGTGTAAAAAGCTAGCGTTGAGGGATCGGCTCAAAGGGAAGCTGCCGCAGCGCAGCACCGTGGCAATTGTCGTCTTGTTGAAACTCGTGCCCTGTATTGCAGCTGTAGGACTCATAGCCCCAGCACTAAACCACCTGCATGAAGTAGAGGTGCAAAAAGGCGTTGGTAACTTCTGGAAGCAATCCGATGATCTTCAGCTCCTGGAACTTTCAGGAGCGCGTGATAGCGATGGCATCGTAGATTCAACACATAAGTTAGCCGAGCTTGCGCGGGCTAAATCTGCAGTTGGTCAGTTTCAATATGTACAGTTTTCTGAGGACTCACCGGCAGAGTTCGGCGGAGTCGGCCGGGATATGCTCAGTTTCAATTACACGGCAGCGATGCGTTCGGTGGAAGGCCCACTGCGCGAGAGATTGCAGAATAATCCGCCGCACGAGCCCACAAGGTATATTCCGCGAGGACTGGAAGGCATTGCAGATTCGGTCCCGAAGGACTTCTATTGCAGCGAGCACGAATGCCCAGTGGAGATCCTCGATAGTGATGACTTTGACGTAGCTACTTGGCAGATAGATGAAACTGGTTGGGGAGAACAGGTAAAAACTGCGGGACCGGTGATGACCATCTATCCGGACGACCAGCTGCCGTCAGATAGAACCATTGTTGCCGGCATGACTCAGAATGGCACGGGCTTTCTGGGTGAGGTTCCGCCTGAGCTTCGCGATGACCCGGACCTTAGCAACTTCGTTTTGAAAACCAACTCGGCTGCACATCTTTGGGCCAAAGGAAACGCGTCGCTGCGTGCCGATACCGTTGCGTTGGTTCTCGGTGTCATCGCTGCGGCTTTGATTGCGCTAACCATGGCGGTCATTGCGGGCTTTTTGTATCGAAAGTTGTTTGCACAGCGGCTTCGCGTCTACCGCTTCATGGGAATCCCTATGGCTAGGGCGTATCGATATTTGTGGCTTGCTGACGCCGCAATCTGTTGTGTCACCATCGCTTATTTATGGTTTAAAGGCGGCCAAGCACGAGAGTTGGAACGGATGAATAGTATGCCCGCCGTTGTCGCTCAGCTGAAAGTAACGCCAGAAGCAATGGCCTACGGGGTTGGGCTTTCGATTCTTGTGGCCGTCGTTTCGGTAGTGACAATGGTGCACATCTCATATCGGGTAGGAAAGAGATAGAAAAATGAATGAGGCCGTAATAAAGATTCGGGAAGGTCGCTACTCCATTGCTAAGCGCACCTTGTGGTCCGGCGTGGATTTAGATATCGCTCCAGGGCAAGTGGTGGCATTGACCGGGCCTTCGGGCTGCGGAAAAACCACGCTATTAAATTGCTTAGGCCTTCTGGACTCGCTCAGCGGCGGAAGTATGGAAGTACTCGGGCACGATGCTACGCGTATGAAAGAAAGGCAGGCGCGAAAAGTGCGCCGCAACGATATTGGCTATCTATTTCAGGATTTTGCTCTGGTTGATACCGATTCGGTTGCCGATAATTTGGCTGTAGCATTGCCTCCTAAAACACCGCAGGCTAAGAAATTAGAAATTATTTCCGGTGCGCTGGAGCAGGTGGGCTTGGCTGGACGAGAGAAGGAGAAAGCATTTTCCTTAAGCGGTGGCGAACAGCAGCGAGCTTCTTTTGCCCGCATCTTGGTACGCACCCCGAGCCTCATCTTGGCGGATGAACCAACTGCGGCTCTCGACAGTAGGAACAGTGACCGCGTGCTGTCCCTGCTGCAAGAACAAGCCGCTGCCGGCGCTGCGGTCATCGTGGTTACCCACGATGACCGAGTCCGAGATCAATGTAGCGAGGTAATCGATCTCAGCGCGTATTGCCATTGAAACTTTTAGGTTGCAATACCAATGTCAGGTTAGAAACCGCGAATTCCCGCACACCTGGCACGCGGGTGAGCCACCAAGCCCAGCTGGGGTGGTAGCGGGGGAAGGCGAGTTTGAGCGCGCCGGTGCGCTGTGCCCAGTGGAGGCCGGCGGAACAGGGGACGTCGAAAAGCGAAGTGCCAAAGACATTCTTGGGCGGGTGACCGTGGCGGCGGGTGTAGCGATCGCGGGCAAACTCGCCGCCCACATAGTGCTCCCACAGGCCGGTCTCGTGGCCGCCAAAGGGGCCTAGCCATACCGTATAGCTCAGGATAGTCAGGCCACCCGGGCGGGTCACGCGCAGCATCTCCTCGCCCATATCCCAAGGATTGGGGATGTGCTCGGCCACGTTGGAGGAGTAGACCACGTCAAAAGAGTCATCGGCAAAGGGAAGGTTGGTGCCGTCCCCGCGCACCGAGTTGCTCAATTGGATGCCAGCCGCAGACATTTCGCCGGCATCTGGCTCTAGTCCCACATAGTGGGCCCCGCGCCGGGCAAAAGCATCCGCAAAATAGCCCGGTCCGCCGCCCACATCGAGTACCCTCGCCCCGGGAAGCTGCACGCCCAAGTCGCGGCCGAGGTTATCTACCAGTGCGGCCGTATCTTCCGCTAGCCCACCGTAGAAAATCTCGGGGTGCGTCTGCTCAAAGCGAAAGGAACGCAGCAGCTGAATGGAGCGGCGGAGCGTGGCCATCTCACGGGTATGTCTCATAACCCACTAGGCTAATACCTCACAATGAAGATTCTTTTACTATGCTGGCGCGATTCCACCCACCCGCAAGGAGGCGGCTCGGAGCGCTACTTGGAGCGCGTGGGCGAGTACCTCGCGGCGCAGGGGCACGAGGTGGTCTTTCGCACCTCCAAGCACATGAATGCCGCGCGCCGTGAGGTGCGCGACGGCGTGCGCTATAGCCGCGGCGGTGCCAAGTTTGGCGTGTATCCGCGCGCCTGGGCGGCGATGCTGGCTGGCCGCCTGGGGGTGGGAGACCTGCGCGGGGTGGATGCGGTAATCGATACCCAAAACGGCATTCCTTTCTTTGCCCGCTTGGTATCTGGAGCACCGACGGTGCTGCTTACCCACCACTGCCACCGCGAGCAGTGGCCGGTGGCAGGTCCCCTCCTGGGCCACCTCGGCTGGTTCCTTGAGTCCCGGGTGGCTCCGCGTGTGTATCGCGGCGCGCCTTATGTCACCGTTTCTGAGGCTTCCCGCGAGGATCTAGAGGCACTGGGAATTAAGGGTGCGCACATCATTGCCAATGGTCTGGACCCGGTTCCGGACCATGTGCCTTCCCTGGAGCGAGAGGCCGACGTGCACTTGGTAACGCTCTCGCGCCTGGTGCCGCATAAGCAGATTGAGCATGCCATGGATACGGTGGCGCAGACCCCGGGCGCGGTCCTGGATGTCATAGGCTCCGGTTGGTGGGAGGCTAACCTGCGTGCCTATGCCGAGGAACACGGCGTCAGCAGTCGCGTGCGCTTCCGCGGCCAGGTGACCGAGGACTATAAGCATGCCCTGCTCGCCCGGGCCGATGCCCTGCTTATGCCCTCCCGCAAAGAGGGGTGGGGCTTGGCAGTAATGGAGGCCGCCCAACATGGGGTTCCCACCGTCGGCTATACGTTTGGCCTGCGTGACAGTGTTATTAACGGTGAGACCGGCATCCTAGTAGAGCGCGAGGAAGACTTTGTTGCGGCCACCAAGCAGCTGCTTGCCGACGCCCCCTTACGCCGCACCCTCGGCTCCAACGCGCGCGATTTTGCCGCTAGCTTCTCGTGGGAGAAGACCGGCGAGCAATTCGCGGAATTGCTGCAAGGGCTAGTAGCGGACAAGCCATCCACAACGCAGTAAGCGCCCATGGAACCTGCGGCCGTGGTGCGTCCGTCTCCGCGGCTATAGCACCGTCCACGACAACCACGCCGACACCGATCCGGGACAGCTGCTTCATATCGTGTGCCTCCCATGCGCGCAGCGCCGCCCGGTACTGCGGCGAAGCCTGATCCACCACGGTCCCGTCTACGCTCAATTCCCCTGATTCCACCATGGCCACCGCCTTGGAATAGGGATCTACCGCCACACCGCCAGGCACCTCTACAAGGTTGGCGCGCTCTGGAAAGAAAGCCACTCGGCCGTCAATCTCGCGCACCAGCTGCTTATCTACTCCCATATCCCGCGGTGCGAGCACCGCTAGCCGCCCCGGAACCGGAATCAGCTGCACTGCCGCGGCCACGGTGGCTAGCGCTGCCGGTACGTTCGGCAATGCACCCAGCGAGGCCACATAAAGCGGCAATGTCAGCATGGTTAGCTTCCCGCTATCGCGCAGTAGCGCCGCCCCTGGTACGTGATCGATGGACCACACCAACGCGCCGGGAACCAGCCAGAAAAACATCGCTCCGCCAAGACCAATAGCTGCCAGTATGCTCAGCCGAACGGGAACCCGCCACGCCCCGAGCAGGGCGATGATCGCCACGATGACACCGCATATCGCGAACCCGATGGCTGCTTGTGCATTCCAGATGCCGCCCAGGCGCAACAACGCGCCCCCGGTGCCGACGTGCTCTTCCGCTCGCGGGGCAAACGCAGCCACCGCCGCAGCGGTATCACCGGGCGCAGTGGGATAGAACATTCCTGGAATGGCCCACGGCAAGCACAAGACCACGCCGCCAAGTGCCACCCGCTTGCGGCAGGTCACCGCCGCGGTCACCACGGCAAAGAGCCCACCCGTAGGGGTAAGTGAAGCGCCCCACATGGCGAGCCACGCCACCCAATTGCGCTGCTTTCCGGCCCACGCGATGACCGTGAGCAGCCACGCGGCCACAGCAAGTGACCACTGGCCTTGGAGGAGGCGCTCGATAACGAAAGGATTGGCCACCGCCACCCCCATCGCGCTCACCGCGGAGGCTGTGGAGCGCGCCCAGCGCGCCGCGGTGAGCGCGGAGGACGCCGCGGCGGCAAAAATGAGCACCCGCGCCGCCCACGCGCCGCCTACTACAGCCAAGAAGCCGTCTTGCGGGGCATTGCGGGCAGGCAAACTGCCGCCGCCGAAAGCCGAAGGGGAAAGCGCCGGATGGTCAAGCAGCGCCATATCGCGCCACAGGAACTCACCGGGCAGGGCGAAGGGCCAGCACACCGCGGTCACGAGGATGAAGCCCCAGGCGAGGAGTACTAGACGCTTAGCCTTCACGGTGGCGGCGCATGTACATATAGGCAGCACAGAGCAATAGGCCGACGCCGATGGCTTTGCCCGCCCAGCCGACGACCATCAAGGCACGAATGGTGCGAATGACCGGACGCACCTCGTCGAGGCGCTCCGCGCGAGTGTCATCGGACCAGCGCATATCGGCAGCGAAGATGGAGCGATCCTCCGTATCGTTATTGGCCACCATGGTGCCGGCTTGTTTTTCGTCGGCAGCGAAGAAAATCTTGATATTTTCCCGCAGATCCACGATGGTGCCGGTGGTGGGTTCCACGGAGATATCGCGGCCGACGGTATAAAAGGGTTCCACCGTGACCCGGTCAGTGGGATCTAGGCCGAGGAGCTTGCGCGAGTCTTCGTCATAGAATCGCTTCGCCGGACCAGAGATGCGGAAGTCCTTAGCGGCCAGCTGCTTTTTGCCGCTGCCGGAATCGACCGCCTCGGTGGTGATGTTTCTGCGCATATCGGCCAGGGAAATGGGCTGAATATCGTGGTGGAAGGAATAGGTAGGGATATCGTCTAGCTTTTCCGTAGTGGTGAAGTCCACCGCCGTGGAGGATTGTGAGGCCAGATCGAAAAAGGGATAGGAGCGCTGCTCGGTTCCGGAGGGGAAAAAGTAGTTGATGCCATCTCGTTCGAAATCTGTGCGGGCCATGCCCGTGTCCACTGACGGCAGGAGGAATTCCCATTTATCCTTAGGGGCCGCCACAGGGTAGGTGGATTCTCGGTTCAACACGGAGTGCTCGGTGATTTGGGCGAGCGGAGTCTCTCCGGCGAGCAGGCGCGATAAAGAATCAGAGTGAGCGAGCGCATCGTCTTCTGCCACCTCAGCGGTCGTGGTGTTGCGCTCGATGGTGAGCAGGTCATGGTGCAGGTAGCACCAGATGGGTGCCTTCTTTTCTTGGCACTGCGGATTCTTGCTATCGCCTGTGGCCTTGGCGCCGGCGATAAAGGCGGGCGCATCCATCCACACGCCGGCAGAGGGAGCGGTCACGGTGTTGATGTTTTGGTCGAAGGCGAGGGGCCGAGTCTGATTGTTATATAGCGGTGGCACCACAGTGCCCAGCACTAAGAAAATGACGGCGGCAATGACAACCCACGCCAGTGGCGAGCGTGGCCAAAGGTAGCGTTTCATTGCAGTAATATGTCCAATCAGTTTCAGGTCGATCCGGGGTTAGGAGCAAGCGTGCAGCCGCAGGCATCTGTGAAAAGCGTACCCCAGCATCTGCCGGAGCTAGACGGTCTACGCGCGGTCGCCTCCCTTGGAATCATTGTCACCCACGTGTCCTTTCAGACCGGAACTGGGTGGGGGTTTGCCGGGCGATTCGATTTTTTCGTCGCCGTTTTCTTTGCACTCAGCGCGTTCCTCTTGTGGCGCCGCCGCGGCTTGCACAGCTTAGCCGGCTATGCGCGCTCGCGCGTGGCCCGTCTTTTACCGGCCTATTATGCCTGCGTGGTGGCGGTGATGCTCCTGCTTCCCGACGCTCACTCACTCACCCTCACCCAACTGCTGAGCAATCTTACTTCCACGCAAATTTATGTGGTCGACGGGTTGGCCTCAGGTCTTACCCATCTGTGGTCGCTGTGCGTGGAATTCTTCTTTTATCTCTTCTTGCCTGTGCTGGTGTGGCTGCTTGGAACGCTGCCGCGGCGCTGGCGCATTGCCGCCATTGCCGTGGCAGGAGTGCTCAGCTGGGCGTGGGGATTCGTGCCCTTTGTAGCCGATTACGCCAAGGACCAGGTCAACTCGCAGATCTGGCCGCCCGCGTATGCCTCGTGGTTTGCCGTGGGAATGCTGGCCGCCGAATTCGAAGAAGCCGGCATCAGTCGGCGAGTGCAGCGCGTGCTGCGGCCGCGCTGGGCGTGGTGGATCGTGGCGGCGGTGGTGCTGTGGGTTGCCAGTCGCGAGTGGTTTGGGCCGCAGGGGCTTATCCATCCCGAACCCGCGGAATTTTCTCGCCGCATCATGGCGGGCGCGGCCTTTGCTGCGGTCGTAGTGGTACCGGTGGCACTCGCCCCGCGGGAGAAATCTTGGCTGACCAGCCCACTCATGCAGGCACTGGGTACATGGTCCTATTCCATTTTCTTGTGGCATGTGGCCATCTTGGGTCTGGCCTTTCCCCTTACCGGGGTGCCGCTTTTTAGCGGGAAACCCCTGGACTTTTGGGTCATTCTGACCGTGACTGTGGTGGGCACCGTGGTGGTTTCGGCCGCTAGTTATACGCTCATCGAGCGTCCCGGCCGGGATCTTCTCCTCGGTCGGCGGCGAAAAGACAGGCCACGCCCGCGGCACACAAGCAGCTAAGCAAGAGCGAATCACCCGCATAGGAACCAGACGTCCACGGTGCGCGGGCGAGGATGGCTCCGGCCGCAGCGACTACGCCGGGGGCGAGATAGGCGCGCGGGATGGTGGTCCAGCGCACTACCAACCACGCAGCCACGGCCGCCACTGCCGCCGGCCAGCCGGTAAGGGCCAGTGCACCAAGTGCCACGGCGGCTGAGGCAGCGCCCCCACGCGGTGCGTGCCAGGCGGGCTGGGACGGGCGGCGCGCGGCCGCCAGGAGGCACAGGCCGAGCGTCAGCAATCCCAAGGAGCCTCCCAAGAGGAGGGTGGCGCGATAAACCGGCTGGGCGGTGAAGGACATATGGAAGTCGCCGGAACGGCCGGCCGGAATGACAAAAGCCTGGGTGGCGGCGTCGATCTCGCACGGGGTGAGCTCGTCATTGTCCAAATACCCGCGCAGGCCCTTATTAAAGGCGCGTCCGGTGACCAAGAGGCGGTCTTCCTCGCTGGCTTTAATCGAGTATCCAGTGGGCTCCGAAGGCTCCGGCGGGCGCCAGCCCACCTCGCGAAGGCTCACCCACGGTCCAGTGGTGCGCACACGGTGCGTGCCGGGGCTCAGGGTGAGGGAATCGCCGGGGGAGTAGCGGTGGGCGTCGATAAGCACCGGCTTGGTGGAATCTACCTTTACCCGCATGGGGCGCGGCGCCGTGAAGTCGCGGATGAGCACACCGGTATCTTGCAGCATCTGCTGGAAGAAGAATTGGTGCACATCGGGGGAGGTATCCGGCACGGTCACTACGCGCTCGACCGGCTGGCCCTCTACCCCTAGTTCCGCGATGCCGGTGCGGTGGGACAATTCCACGCGGATGGCCTCGGTATCGCCGCCGGGAACGCGGACCTCCTGTGCATGGAAAGGCTTGAGATCCACGTCCACCGCGGCACTGCCGGAGCGCACCGTAACCGTAGTGGCGCTGGTGGCCATGAGCTTTAGGCGCGGTTGGGTGAAATGACCGCGCAGCTCAATCCACCCGGAATCATCGCCCGGCGCGGGCCACCACGCGGTGGAATTTTCCCCATCCACCGCGGCCGTAGCGGACTTGTGCGGTTGGGCGCCACCGAAGGCCGTGGCATCGGCTGCCGAGGAGGAGACCGCCACGGAACCGCCGTGGGTCTCGACCTGGCTAAGAGGCCCTGCGGAAGGATAATCGCGCAGGCGGTTATTTACGTGGCTGGGGTCATCTGCAGCCAAGGGTGCGGAGATAGGGCCATCGAGGGTGCCGTAGTTGCGGTCCGAAAGCGTCGGGGTATCGGTGACGATATCGGCATCGCTATCGACGAGCTGGCGGGTGGTGGGGCCATGGTGGGCGTCGAGAAGCGCCAAGGCTTCCCCGCCGCCGGCCACGCGGACTGGGTCTGTGGGCCCTAAGGACATGCCGGCGTGGTTGAGCAAGATGACATCGACCTCGTCGAAGCGGTGGACTTCGCCGCCAAATTTACTGGCCAGGGCCTCGTCCTCACCGGTGAAGAGATCGTGGCGCACCATGACCGCGCCGATGCCCAGGCGCTGAAGGGAGCGCACGCCGGTGGCTGGGTCCTCCTTCAGTGCGGCCATGACGCCGTCGAGCCCGCGGATAGCCTCTGCTGGTACGAGTGGAACGGCATCGCGCACGGCCCAAGGGACATCGAGCAGCGGCTGGGCCGGCTCATCGCGCGTCCACCCCCAGGTCTGCCGGGCAAAGGATGCTTCCGGGTAGATAAGGGTGCGGGTATCGGCGGCATGAGTATTGATAAAGTCCGTGGCCTCGTGCCAGTAGGAGGGAACCTCCTTATACGCCCCCAGCGGCAGCAAGCGCTGCGACCATGCCGGGGAGATGACCGCGATGCACAGCAGTAGCGTGAGCGCGCCTACTGTCTGCTTCTTGGTAGGCCGCAAGCTCTGCGGTAGAGGCAGATGCGCGCAGGCGCGCGCGACACCCAAAAGCAGCGGGATGCGCACCAGCGGATCAAACTTATGCAGGTTGCGCAGCGCGGCCAGCGGGCCATCGAGAGCATCGAGGTACCACCCCGCCTGGCAGCCCAGCACCGCGATGCCCACCATTAGGACAACGGCCCACACACGCGGCAGTTTGGTGAGTCCGTAGATGCCCACGGCCGCGATGCCCATGGTGACCAGCACGAAGAAGGATTCGGTAGCCAGTGCATTGCCCGCCACGCGCTCGGTATCTACAAACGGTGTCCAGCTCGTGGTTCCGCGCAGAATTTCTGGCAGGTTGAGCCAGCGCGTGGTCACGCGAGCGGATTCGATGAATTCCGTAAACGGCGGGGCATAGCGGCCAAGTACGATAAGCGGGCCGATCCACCACGCCGATACCGCCAGGCACCCTAGGAGCCAGGCCGCGCCGGGTTTGAATGCGCGGCGGTAGAGCACAATTACCGCGGCCGGGGTGCAGGCGGCGATGGTGGCGGTGGCATTGACCGCACCCATGAGCGCTACGGGGATGGTGGCTGCGGCGGCATCGCGCCACGTGAGCTTGGCATTGAGGAAGGGCAGGATGACCCAGGGGGCGAGCATGACCGGCCAGGTCTCGGAAGAAATGGCGGTCAGGGTAGAAAGCGCGCGAGGCGAGAGCGCGTAGAGCATCGCCGCGACCCAGACCCACCCGCCGCGCAGGCCTACCTTGCAGGCGAGCTTATGAAAGCCGATGAAGCCAACGCTTAAGACCACCAGCCACCACAGGCGCTGGGCCAGCCAATCGGGCAGTGGCTGGGTCAAAACGAAGAAGGGCCCCTGGGGAAAAAGATAGCCATAGGCCTGATTTTGTAGTTGTCCCAGGGTAAAGATATCCGTATAGGCGCTCAGTGCCCCGCGGAGAAAGTGCAGCGGATTGGCGGCCAGATCATGCTTGGTATCGGCAGCTGTCAGCCCCCACGGCTGCACGAGGAGGATGAGCGCTAGGGCAAAGATCCCCAGCGGGTAGGGGCGGGCAAGCCGCCCGCGGAGGGTACGCACACCTAGTTGCGGGATCCGTACTCAGGGCCGCCCAAAACCGCATCGGAAGCAGAAACCGCATTGCCTTCCGGCACGGTATCAGTGCCGGAGAACTGCGCGATGCCGATGATGGTGATGACGCCGAGCGCGATGCCCACAACAGCGCTACCGATGGCGGGGCCAAGGGTGCGCTTGTTCAAAGAATCGGTTTCCAGAGCCATGGCTAAAAATACTAGCAGCTATTTAGAAGTATTCTGCCTCATCATCGTCCGCGTCTTCCTCGTTTTCCTGCGGCACGATAAAGACGGGAAGGCCGGCATTGCGCACAATCTGATCGGCGGTGGAGTTGGTCCACCAGGCGCGGAAACCTGTCAGGGCGCGGGTGCCGGTCACGATGACATCCACGTCCAGCTCGTGTGCTGCATCAATGATGGCGGAGGAAATAGTGGTGGCGGATTCCACCAAGTGGGCGCGGCCAGCCAAGCCCAGGCTTTCGGCTAGTTCGATGCCCTGGCGGCAGATTTTCAACGCTTCCTCGTAGGCCGGATCCTCTTCAACGCCGTCCGGGGAGACGGTGGACTGGTGCATTCCAGTGCGGCTGACGGCGCGGGCGGTCTGCCGGGCTACGGGTTCCCAAGCGGTGAGGATTTCCACCGTGGTGGGCCGCAGCAGCTGGGCCGCGTGCTCGAGGGCGCGGCCGGCTCGTTCGGTGCCATCGTAGGCAATTAGCATTGTCTCGCCGTTACTCATGTGGCTAGTCTACCCACCGTTTCAGACAGAAGGCGAGGAATATTGCACACTGGAAGGCATGAAAACTCCGCGCATTCTCGCCAGCCTTGCCCTCGTGACGGCCTTGGGCGCCTGCTCTACCTCCCCTCAGGAGGACGCCGAGAGTCAGGACTCCACCACCCCAGCGGCATCGAGCTCACCGGCCGCGACGCAAGAGACGCAAGAAGAGACTTCGCAGGAAGCAGCCCCGCAGCAGGACATCCGCGCCATGGCCGCCTCTGTGTTGATGCCCCCGGTCACCAATTACGACGATGCTAAGGCCAAACTGGATGCTGGCGTGGGCGGAATCTTTATTCCCAGCTGGGCGGATCCCAACCTGCTGCAGGAAGAGGGCCGCGATATTAATGCCCTGCGCCAAGAGGTAGGCCGCGACTTTGAAGTCTCCATCGATTTTGAAGGCGGGCGGGTGCAGCGTTTCTCAGAGATCTTGGGCGATTATCCCGCACCGCAACAAATGGCAGCCGAGCGTTCCCCGCAAGAGGTGGAACAGCTGGCCCACGAGATTGGCACGAGCCTCAAGGCGCATGGCATCAACGTGGACTTTGCGCCGGTGCTCGACGTCGATGGCAATGGCCTAGAGGTGGTGGGCGATCGGTCCTTTTCCACCGATCCAGCACAGGCGGGTGAATACGGCGCCGCCTTTGCCCGCGGGTTGGATTCCGCTGGGGTCAAGGCCGTATTCAAGCATTTCCCGGGACACGGCCGTGCTTCTGGCGATACCCACCTGGCCGAGGCCGTTACCCCGCCGCTGGAAGAGCTGGAGGGACACGAGTTCATTCCTTTTAAAACCGCCCTCCCTCAAGCGCCGAATGCCGCGCTCATGATGGGCCACCTCGCCGTGCCCGGTTTGGGCGATGGCCAGACTCCTGCTTCTATGCTGCCGGAGGCTTATGGCTTGGCTCGCGAGACCCTGCAGTACGACGGCCCTATTTATACCGATGACATCGGTGGCATGAAGGCGATTGCGGATTCGCTCCCGCTTGCCGACGCCGTCGTGACCTCCCTCAATGCCGGTGCCGACATGCCCCTGTGGTCCACCGAGGGCGATATCAATGCGGTAATCGATGCCGTTGTCGGTGCCGTGGACGAGGGGCGCCTGCCGCGCGAGCGCCTCGAGGACGCGGCCCGCCATGTCAGCGTTCCACCGGCTGACGTTGCACCCGAGGCCGCACAGGACTAGGAAAAATACCACTAAAACCGTTAACCTTTAAGGCGTGAAAAAGGCAGAAGGAAAAAACGGTGCTAGAGGCTGGCTCATCGCGCTCGGTGTATTTGTCGGCCTTGTCCTGATCGCGGGTATTGCTTATGCCTGGGATGTCGCGGCAAACCAGGACAAGATTCCGCGCGCCGTTTCCGTCAACGGCGTGGACATCTCCGCCATGGATCGCACTGCCGCCGTGGAAAAGCTCGAAGATGAGCTTGCGGGCGTAGAGACCGAACCCGTTTCCGTCACCTCCGGTGACCTTCACACAGAACTCGTCCCTTCCGAATCGGGCCTTGCCCTGGATAACCAGCGGGCCGTGGACAATATTAAGGAGCCTTCCCTCAACCCTTTCACCCGCCTGTATAGCTTCTTCCGTTCCACCCGGGATATTCCGGTAGAGACCAACGTAGATGAAGCCCAGCTGCAGCCTGCCTTGGAGCGGGTGAAGAAAAACCTTTCCACCGACCCTGTCGATGGCATGTTGGAGCTTAACAACGGCGAGCTCAAGGTCACCGACCCGAAGCTTGGCCAAACCGTGGATGCCGGCTCCTTGCACAACGCGGTCACAGAAAACTGGCTCGATTCCGAGGGCGTGGACGTGGACCCAGAAGAGGTAGAACCGGCCATCAATGATGCGGCCATCGAGGCCATGCGCACCGGCGACGCCGCTAAGGCGCTGGATAATCCGATTACCTTGAAGGCTAAAAATAATGTCACGGCTACCCTGAATAAGCCGGAAATCTCCCAATTCACCAGCATTGAAAAGAAGGACGGCAAGCTCAAGCTCGCCGTGGATACCAACCGCGCGCAGGAGCTGTTGGCGGAGCGCTCTGAGGGCGCCGATGTGCCCGGTGTGAATGCCAAGATTTCCTTCAACGGCAACGACAAGCAGGTCACCCCGTCCGAAGATGGCGAAATCATCGACTGGGAGCCGACCATGAAGGACTTTGACAAGCGTGTGACCGGTGACGACCGCGAGTGGGACGCTACTTATAAGCCGGACCCTGCCGAGTTCACCACCGAAGACGCCAAGAAGGCGACCTTTAACGATACCGTTGGCGAGTTCACAACCGAGGGCTATTCCGCTGCCTCGGGCAAGAACATCGAGCTGGTGGCCCAAGAGGTCAACGGTGCCGTGGTCAACCCGGGCGAGACCTTCTCGCTCAACGGCTACACCGGCCCGCGCGGCACTGCCCAGGGCTATGTGGAATCCGGCATCATTATTGATGGCCACTCCGGTTCCGCCGTCGGCGGTGGCATCTCCCAATTCGCCACTACCTTGTACAACGCTGCCTACTTTGCGGGCATGGAAGATACCGCCCACACCCCGCACTCGTACTATATTTCGCGCTACCCCGCCGGCCGCGAGGCCACCGTTTACGAAGGCGCCATCGACCTGCAGTTCACCAATACCTTCAACACCCCGGTCCGCATTGAGACCGACTTCGGGGGCGGCAAGATTACCGTGCGTTTGAAGGGCACCAAGACCGTTGACGTTGAGTCTGTGAACAATGGCCGCTGGGCCAATACCGACCCACAGCCGATGTCTGTGCCAGGCAGCGACTGCTCGCCTTCCTCTGGTGCGCCAGGCTTTACGACGTCTGATACCCGCATCATCAAGGACCTCGGCGGCAAAGAGCTCTCCCGCGAGACCACCACCACGGTCTACGACCCGCAGCCCATCGTTCGCTGCGGATAGTAGGCTCGGAGCCATGGAAGAGAGAACTCTGACAACGCTCATCTTTGGCAATGTGGTTATCGAATCGAACCTGCGCGGGGCAGAGCTGCGCGTTTACAGCGAAGATTGGCGCGGATATCAGCTCCGGACTGACCTTGGAGTGACGTTCCGTGCCCCGCTGGATAATATCCGTGGCACCGTGCCTCAGCGTGATATGGCCGAGCTTGTGGAGAGATTCTTGAAGCCGGCCGCCGCAGAACTAGAGGCGCACTATCCAGGCGGGGTAGAGCGGGCACAAAAAGAACTTGCCCAGTGGTTAAGCGCCACAGACTAGCAAGAAAATTCCCCCCCGAAAATTGGAGCCGACGACGGGAATCGAACCCGCGCTAGCAGCTTGGGAAGCTGCAGTTCTACCATTAAACTACGTCGGCACTGCGCACTTGTGCGCTCCGGCCTACTATACACCTTGGCCTTCGGCATGAGTAGAATTGGGGCCGTGCTTCTTTCAGATCGTGATATCCGTTCCGCCATCGACGCCGAAGAATTGGGCATCGAGCCCTTCGACAGCGAGCTTATCCAGCCCTCCTCGGTAGACGTGCGCTTGGATAAATATTTCCGCGTATTCAATAACTCGCGGTATACGCATATTGACCCCAAAGAGGAAATGCCGGATCTCACCACCTTGGTGGAGGTAGAAGAAGATCAGTCCTTCATCCTGCACCCAGGCGAGTTCGTCCTCGGTGCTACGTTGGAAAAGTTCACCCTGCCTGCAAACTTGGCAGGCCGCTTGGAGGGCAAGTCTTCCCTCGGTCGCCTAGGATTGTTGACCCACTCCACCGCGGGCTTTATTGACCCAGGCTTTTCCGGTCACATTACGCTCGAGCTTTCTAATACAGCCAACCTGCCCATTGCCCTGTGGCCGGGCATGAAGGTGGGACAGCTGGCGATTTTCAAGATGACTTCAGCAGCTGAAAGCCCTTATGGCACGGGTTCGCTGGGGTCGAAGTACCAAGGGCAGCGTGGCCCGACGCCATCGAAGTCTTACCTGAATTTTCGATAGGCTTAAACCGGTATTCACATAAGGCCTTTAAGATAAGGCCTTATGCGTATGTCTGTAATCGGCACCGGATACCTGGGTGCAACCCATGCTGCGTGCATGGCCGAGCTCGGCCATGAAGTACTAGGCGTGGACGTAGATGAAAATAAGATTTCCGCTCTCAAATCGGGCCAGGTTCCATTCTATGAACCGGGCCTGCCGGAGGTTCTCGAGCGCAATATCGAGGCCGGACGCCTCGATTTCAGCACGGACTACGAAGAAGCAGCCGAGTTCGGCAATCTGCACTTTTTGGGCGTCGGAACTCCGCAGCGCCGTGGTTCCTACGCGGCGGATATGACCTACGTTAAGTCCGTTATTACGGACTTGGTGCCCAAGCTCAAGGGCGATCACATCATCTTCGGTAAATCTACCGTCCCGGTCGGCACCGCCGCGGAACTCCAGGAACTAGCCAATGAGCTTGCCCCAGAAGGCGCCACCGTGGAAATTGCCTGGAACCCGGAGTTCCTGCGCGAGGGCTATGCCGTCAAGGACACCATCACCCCAGACCGCATCGTGCTCGGCGTTGGTGAAACCAACAATGAAAGTCGAGCTGAAGAGGTCGCGCGTGAAGTCTATGCCCAGCCGCTCTCGCAAGACACCCCATTTATTGTCACGGACTGGCAGACCGCGGAGCTGGTCAAAGTCTCCGCTAACGCATTTCTAGCCACCAAGATTTCCTTTATCAACGCAGTCTCCGAAATCTGCGAGATTGCGGGCGCGGACGTGACCGCGCTTGCCGACGCCATTGGGCTCGACGAACGCATCGGCCGCAAGTTCTTAGGCGCCGGTCTCGGCTTTGGTGGCGGTTGCTTGCCCAAGGATATTCGCGCCTTCATGGCCCGCGCCGGCGAACTTGGCGCCGACCAGGCGCTGACCTTCCTGCGCGAGGTAGACGCTATCAATATGCGCCGCCGCGACCGCGTGGTAGACCTTGCCAAGGAAGCCTTTAATGGCTCTCTGCTTGGCCACCGCGTGACTGTGCTGGGCTGTGCGTTTAAGCCCAATTCCGATGACGTGCGCGATTCGCCCGCCCTTGCCGTGGCTGGTTCCTTGTCCTTGGCTGGTGCGGCAGTGACCGTCTATGACCCAGAAGGTATGGACAACGCCAAGAAGGTATTCCCTACTCTGGATTACGCCGCAAACACCGATGACGCCCTGCGCGAGGCCGAGCTGGTGATTCTTGCTACCGAATGGAAGCAATTCAAGGAATTGGATCCGCAGCAGGCGGGCCAGCTCGTGGACAATAAACACATTATCGACGGCCGCAATGTGCTGCCTGTCGCCGATTGGCAGCAGGCAGGGTGGAAGGTTGAGGCCTTGGGCCGCACCCTCTAGGCGGATTCGGACAGGCTAAAAGTAGAGGCTGAGCAGCGTCGATGCTGGCTCAGCCTTCTGCTTAGGCTTAAGCTTTTGTACGCTTTGGCACCGTGAAAGCCGCAATGGCTGTGGTGATGGGAACCGCGAGGGTCAATGCCATCGCGCCCACTCCGGAACGCAGCAGTTCCGTTGCGACGAGATCGCTGCTCAGAATCTGGCCGGCAGGGCGTTCTGCTGCGGTAATCAGCATGAGCAGCGGCAAGGTCGCGCCGGTATAAGTGAGAATCAACGTATAGACCATGGAGGCAATATGGTCGCGGCCCACCTTCATTGCGGAGAGGAAAAGCTGTGTAGGGCGGGCATCAGGATCCGCTTCGTGGAGTTCCGTGATGGTAGATGCTTGGGCCACGGCGGCGTCGGCAAGGCTGCCCAAGGCGCCAACTACAAAGCCACACAAGAGCACGCCCACGATGGATACATTAGGCATATAAAGAAGTAGCTTGAGGTTGTCCTCAGAACTGTAGCCTTGTAGCTGCGAACCATCGATAGTGGCCCATGCCAGCACCGCTGCGAGAATGAGAGCGGTGAGGGAACCACCCACCGCCGATGCCGATTTCCAATTCATGCCGTGGACGAGAGGAACGGCCAGCAGAATGATGGCAGAGCAGGCGACAAGGGCGGACCACAGGGGATTATGGGCGTCGATAAGAGCGGGGACGAGGAACGCAAAGATCACGCCTAGGCTGAGCGCCAAGCCGATAAGGGCGCGCACGCCATGCCACGCCGCAAAAGCGATAATGACGACGGCGACGATAACCGCCCACAGAGCTAGGCTTCCGGTGCGCTGATAATCAGCAAAAGCATAGGACACAGCACCGGAAGGGTCATCTGCCTTAGAAAGAACAATTTTATCGCCCGGTTTAAGCTGCGGATCGCCGGCATTTCCGTAGGTGACCAGTTGGGTCATGCGTCCTTCGTCCTCGCCGGAGGTGATATTGACTAAGGCGCGGTCGCACTGCACTTCCTCAGACCCAGGAATGAGCGGCGGTGTATCGAAGGCCTGCCCAGTAAGTTCCGATTGGCAAGCCGAGTGGTCTGTCGTGTCGACCGTGCCCTCGACCTGTGGGTGGTTGAGGGCGTAGGTTTGCTGAAAATCGGTGGAGGTGTGCTCGCTGGCCGGGCTAGTAGGCCACAGCAATGCCATGCCCGCAATGGTGGCTATAAGAGCTATGACGAGCACGCCGAGCAAGGCTAAGCGCCAAGGATGGTGAGCTATCGAAGTAGAGAGCCGACCCCATGAACGAGGGGTCGGTTGAGGTTTAGGTGCCGCAGAATGTCTTCCCATGCACCATATTGTTATGGATTATCAATATTATTAGCAACTTGCGGGGAAGAAAGCTACTGCTTATAGCTCACCAGGAAGTTGCCAAGGCGCTCAATGGCGTTTTCGATCTGGGATGCCCACGGCAGCGTGACTACGCGGAAGTGATCTGGGTTCGGCCAGTTGAAGCCGGTTCCCTGCACCATGAGGATCTTTTCCGCCTTCAAAATATCCAGCATGAGCTTGGCATCATCATGGATTTCATACACATTCGGATCCAGGCGCGGGAAGAGGTAGAGCGAGCCCATGGGTTTTACCACGGAAACGCCGGGAATCTCATTGAGCTTCTCATAGGCGATATTGCGCTGGCGCAAAAGACGCCCGCCGGTACCGGTGAGCTCAAAGATGGACTGCCGGCCACCCAACGCCACCTGGATAGCGTGCTGCGCCGGTACGTTCGGGCACAGGCGAGTTCCGGCCAGAAGCTCAAGGCCTTCGATGAAGCCACGGGCGTGGTGCTTAGGGCCTGTAAGTACCATCCAGCCGGCGCGGTAGCCACACACGCGATAGGCCTTGGATAAGCCATTAAACGTGATGGTGAGAAGGTCAGGGGCTAGCGAAGCGATGGAGATGTGCTGCGCGCCGTCATAAAGAATGCGGTCATAGATCTCATCGGCCAAGATGAGCAGGTTATGCTCGCGGGCGATGCTGACAATCTTCTGCAGTACTTCGCGCGAGTAGACCGCACCCGTTGGGTTATTCGGGTTAATGACCACGATGGCTTTGGTCTTATCCGTAATCTTGGACTCGATGTCCTCGATGGATGGATTCCAATCATCCTCCTCATCACACAAGTAGTGCACTGGGGTACCACCTGCCAGGGACGTAGCCGCAGTCCACAATGGATAATCCGGTGCCGGGATGAGAACCTCATCGCCGTTATTAAGCAGCGCTTGGGTGGTCATGCTGATGAGCTCGGAGACGCCATTGCCCAAGAAGACATCGTTGATGTCGAAGGGTGGGAAATCCTCCAGCTCGTAGCGGGTAACGATGGATCGGCGGGCAGGAATGATTCCCTTGGAGGTGGAATAGCCCTGGGAAGTAGGCAGGGCGGCGATCATATCGCGCATGATGACATCGGGTGCTTCGAAGCCGAAGACGGCCGGGTTACCGGTGTTGAGTTTCAAGATGGTGTGGCCATCGAGCTCCATGCGTTCCGCTTCCGCAGAGACCTCGCCGCGGATGTCATACGCGACGCCCTTGAGTTTGTCGGATTGGTCAAAGATGCGGTGTTTGGGAGAAGTCATGGGAATATTGTGCCACGATTCACAGCTTCACAAAATGCTTCAACACCGGCGATGACTATTTTTTATTCCACTCGCTGAATTTCCGCTTGGCCAGATCCATGGCTTGGCCGGTGATTTCGCCAGCTTGCATACGGCGATCGGCCCACATCTTTTCCTCGATCATTTTTTGCTGCGCGCGCTCATGCGCCGTGAGAGCGCGAATTTCACGCAACTGCTGCCGCTCAATCTGGCGCACGGATGGGGCGTGCCACGAGGAGGGGCCGACCTTGGCGACGTAGAGCATGATCCACAAAATTGGAATGAGGGCGGCTGCCACCGCGCCCCCGAGTAGAAGCCATGGGTTGCTCATGGTAGCGCTCAAGAAGATCAGAGTGGGGCTTGCTACTGCAAGCACCACAGAGCCGGAAAGGGCAGTGGCAAACTTTGGTTTCTTTCCTGCATTATGGGCGCGCGTGACTTCTCCCCGAGAATAAATCTTGACCTCGTGGGAACCACGCGCCGGAATATCTTGGAAGACGGGCACGAGGTCTTGGTGGGTGCTAGCGCGCATGACATCGTCCGAGCGGTCCTCGAACTCCTCCATGGTTAACCGGCCTTCACCCACGGCGCGGGCGAGGTCATTGATGGCATCGTTGCGCTCGGAATCGGACAGGCGCAAAGTCCGATTGACTGGGGAAGAACCAAAGTTATTACTCACAATTTCCAGTCTAGGAAAATTCTGCCCTTCCAGGGACGTGCTCTCAGCGAACGCAGCCTATAGGTCCTTGGATTCAGCGTCAGGGATCTTCTCGTCCTTCTTTTCTTGCTGGTTTCCGCCTACCAGGCTGGCCAAGAAGGGGAAGATGGCGACGGTAAGCGCTCCACCGGAGACGAAGATCGAGGCATTCTCGGCCTCCATGATTCCGGAATTGACCGCCAGGGACGTTACCGCCACGATGATCGGCAGACCGGTAGCGGAATACAAACCTACTTGGAGGCGCTCGCGGAAGGTTTCAATATCAGATCCGGTATGCCCAACATTTTCGCGCAAGAAGACGGGCAGGCCACGCGTCACCAAGATGAGAGCCGGAATGCCCAGTACCTTCCACGGATTATGAGCGATGGTATCCCAGCTAATGCTCATGCCAGAGACCACAAAGAAGACCGGAATAAGCATCGAATAAAACACCACATCGAGGCGGTGCTCTAGGCGGCGGTGGAACTCATCCGGGATAATGCGGTTCAAGATGATGCCGGCAGCAAAGGCACCGAGCACAATATCGAGTTCAAAGACTGCGGTAACGGCCATAAGAATGGCCAGAATAAGGATGATAAGACGCAGAATCGTTTGGTTGGTTGAACCCGCACCAGAGATAAAGGCGGTCTTTACCCAAGGGATCGTTGATGCGATAGCCGCCGGCATGATGGCGACAGCAACGGCGATGATGATGAAGAACAACAAAATGATCATCGTCGTCAGCGTGGAACGAGTACCCAGCAATAGTGCCATTGCGGTAATGGGGGCGACCTCACCAATGGCACCGTGAATCATCACAGAGTTGCCCACCTTGGTTCCCAGAATGCGGTCCTGCTTTAGCATCGGCGTGAGCGTGCCCAGCGCTGTTGAAGTCAGTGCCAAGGCGACCACGATGGCACCGGGCACGTTATCTACTAGGAAGTAGGCGCCCACTCCACAGGCGAGGGCACAGATTGCCCAAGTGGATAGTGCCGTTCCGGCTTCCTTGGTTTTGAGGGTGGAGATTTGAATTTCAAAGCCCGCGAGGAGAAACAACGCTCCCACGCCAAGCTCCTTGAGCATTTCGATGCCTTCGTCCTCGGCGGCTAGGTCAAGCACCGAAGGGCCAATAATCATGCCGAAAATCAGCAAGAGGGCTACCGATGGAAGACGGTGGCCTAACATATAGGAGACCAGCGGCGCCAGCAGGGCCGCGGCCATGATCCAAGCGAAGGAGACGAGGGAGTGTGTATTTTCGGTCGCGCCTGCCGCCAGCAGCAGGGCATCGGTGGGGAGTCCCGCATTAAAATGCATGGACTACAGCGTACGCACCCATGCCCCTGCGCGCCTACTCAGATTCAGGCGGCTGTGGCGCGCTTTCCGACGCCGGCGGTGCCGGAGCCGCCGGTGGTGCTGGCGGGGCAGCCTGTGGGGGCTTCGGGGCCGCAGGCGGCGTCGGTGCCGACGGAGCAGAAGGTGCACTTGGTGCAGGCGCAGCAGGTGCCGCGGGCGCAGCGGGTGCGGCCGGTGCTGCGGGTGCGCTAGGTGGAGTTGGAGCGTTTGGTGCCGCGGGCGCTGCGGGAGCTGCCGGTGCTTGGGGAGCTTGCGGTGCAGCTGGCGTTGTCGGTGCTGATGGAGCAGACGGTGCAATTGGCGCAGGCGCAGCCGGTGCCGCAGGCGCAGCGGGGGCGGCCGGTGCCGCAGGTGCGCTTGGTGGTGTTGGAGCGGCTGGTGCTTTCGGTGCAGGTGCTGCTGGGGCACTCGGTGGGGTAGGCGTGGTCGGTGCTGCGGGAGCTGCCGGTGCTTGGGGAGCTTGCGGTGCAGCTGGAGGCGTTGGCGCTGATGGAGTAGAAGGTGCACTTGGCGCAGGCGCAGCCGGTGCCGCAGGAGCGGCGGGCGCACTTGGTGCCGAGGGTGCCGCGGGTGCGCTTGGGGCTGTCGGGGCCGAGGCGGAGGGGGCGGGAGCGTTAGGAGCGTCGGAAGTGGGGGCGTCGGCAAGCGGGGCATTATTGGTGCCGGTGGACTTCTGGTGGCGCACCGGAGTGGCAAGGAAGGCCTTGGGGTGGGGCTCTGGCAGGGTGCCGGCCTCATCGAGGGAAATAGAATTGCGCAGCATAACTGCCACGTCATTGACCTTGGTGGTGGGGGTGGAATCCTGCGCCAAGGACTTCACGCCGCCGGTCATCATGACATTACAGAAGGGGCAGCCGGTGGCGATTTCTTCTGCACCGGTCTCCAGAGCTTGTTCGGTGCGGAAGTCATTGATGCGGGTACCAAGCTTTTCTTCCATGAACATGCGGGCACCGCCGGCGCCACAGCAGAAGGCTTCGTCGCGGTTCTTGTCCATCTCACGCAGTTCCACGCCGGTGGCCTCGAGTAGTTCGCGTGGGGGATCGAAGACTTTGTTGTGGCGACCGAGGAAGCAAGGGTCGTGGTAGGTAATCGGCTTGCGGTTCTCCGGCGTGCGCGGCACCGGCTTGAGCAGGCCTTCGCGTACCAGGCGGTTGAGCAGCTGGGTGTGGTGGAAGACGTCGAAATGCCCGTCAAAGTCTGGGTACTCGTTGCGGATGGTGTTAAAGCAGTGCGGGCAAGTGGTGATGATCTTGCGCTGGCCCTCCGGTACGCCGTCAAAGGCATTGTTGAGGGTTTCTACGTTTTGCTGCGCCATCATCTGGAAGAGGAACTCGTTGCCAGCGCGGCGTGCGGGATCGCCCGTACAGGTCTCGCCGGTGGAGAGGACACCAAACTTCACGCCCGCGGTGTGCAGCAGGTCTACGACCGCACGGGTGGTGCGGCGGCCATCGTCATCATAGGCGCCAGCGCAGCCCACCCAGAGCAGGTATTCCATATCGGAGAAATCGGCCTCGTCCTCACCGATGATGGGCACGTCGATGCCATCGGCGCGGGCCTCATCGATCCAGGCGCGGCGCTCAGAATTATTCCGGCCCCACGGGTTGCCCTTGTTTTCCATGTTTTTGAATAGGCCGGTGAGCTCGGAAGGAAAGTCCGATTCCGCGAGCACCTTAAAGCGGCGCAGGTCCGCGATGTGGTCGATGTGCTCAATATCGGTAGGACACTGATCCACGCACGCACCACAGTTGGTACAAGACCACAGCACATCATCGTCGATAACGCCGGCCATGGACAGTACATCCAGGCCCTCGTGCGGGTTGTAGTTATCCAGTGCGCCCTGGCGCAGGTCCATCATGAGCTTTTTGGGGCTCAGTGGCTTCTCGGTATTCCAGGCAGGGCATAGCTCCTGGCAGCGACCACACTCGGTACATGAAGTGGAATCCAGTAGCATCTTCCAGCTGCCTGGCGTGATGTCCTCTTCCAAATCCGGGGTGGGCAAGGACTGCAGTGCCTTTTCACCGGTGGCATTGCGTTGGAAGAAAATATTGAAAAAGCTGGTGAAGCGGTGCCACATGACGCCCCACTGGAAATTGCGGGAGATAAAGACGATAAACAGCATGCCGGACAGCAGCTTGAACAGGGCGAAGAAGCTCACCAGGGCCGGGGATTCGGGAAAGAGCTTGGCCAAGTGGATGCTCAAGAAATCCGCCCAGGCGGAACCGCCGCCGTAGGTGGCGATCTTGGTGGACTTCACCAAGATCATGCCGAGGCCCTCGGAAAAGACGATGAACTCTACCCAGCGTGCGGAGGCGGTCTGGGAGTTGAAGAAGCGGCTGCCACGCTCGGTATCGCCGAGCTTGAGGCGCACACCGATGAGGAAGCCAATGCCGAGCACCGTCGCGATGCCCAAGACTTCTTCCACAAAGTGGTAGACCGGCCAGTGGCTGAGCCACGGCCAGCCCTTATTCGGTGCGAAGGTTTGGATATAGGCCTCGAACCACACCAGGATGCCGAAAAGGAAGCCCACCATCACCAGCCAGTGGGCGGCATTGACCAGAGGTTTTCCCTTGAAATGGGAGTGGCCAAAGACCTCTGCAATCACGCGCCATAAACGCTTGCCTATATTATCGGTGCGTTTGAGCTGGGTAGGCCCGCCCGAGCGGATGAACTTGAAGAGGGCCCATACGCGGGTGAAAAAGTACAACCACACCGGAATCGATGCGGCTATAGCGATCCAACCGAACACGGTGGTCATGCGTGCTCCTTTAAAACTGATGCTCCACGTTTCTCTCTACCTTAAAGCCTAGGGCTGGAAATCAGAGAGTCTGCATTCAGTGCGGTATTTCGGCAGGGTGGGCGGTACACTATCAATTTGAGAAACTCGGCCGTCATATTCTTTTTAAACGTGCTGTACACGGCGGCGGGGTATAGCCAGTGCCGGTGGCCGCAGCAGGGCCCAAGCTGGCAAGAAGTGGACCTAGACCGCCGCAGAAAGGGCAACCCGCCATGGGCAGAACGAATATCACCAAGGCCGCGGTGGCCTTGACCGCAGGCCTTGCCGCCTTTGGCGTTACCGGATTTGCCGTGGCGCAAGGTGGTTTAACCGCAAACCTGGCCCTTTCCGGTAGCTTTTTCAAGATCACCATGGGGCACTTGGATGGAGAAGGCTTTTCGCTTTTTGTTGATGATGATCAAAAGGGCGAAGAACACCTTCCCGTCGCGCGCATCAAGCTGGACCATGCCAAGGTCTCTGATCTCTGCCTTTCCGTGACGGTTCCCAAGGTGCCCGGCGTTGGTGGAGAGGCCACCCTAGCTTTGAAGGCCGAGGGTGAGGGCAGCGTGGAA
Organism: Corynebacterium sp. KPL4072; assembly: GCF_037908395.1. Taxonomy (NCBI): domain Bacteria; kingdom Bacillati; phylum Actinomycetota; class Actinomycetes; order Mycobacteriales; family Corynebacteriaceae; genus Corynebacterium; species Corynebacterium sp. KPL4072. The sequence continues at coordinate 45,225 of NZ_JBBMGE010000008.1, read as the reverse complement.
TCCGATAGCCTGCTGGTCGGCGCGACCGACGTGGATGGTTCCTTGGTCATGCAGGATGTCAACGTGGGCATCGATGCGAATCAGCTCAGCGATACCGCCGATCCCGGCGCGTGGGGCCTGTACTCGAAGCAAGTCTCCCTCAAGGCTGATGATGTGAAGGCCACCTCCGTGGGCGCGCAGCGCCTTTCTGCCAAGAATGTGGGAGTGACGGTGAGGAGGGGGTCCGATAATGGCTGCTGAGTCCAGCACGGAAGAAACACAGACCCTCCCGGCAGCCGAGGCATCGGGCGCGGAATCCAAGCCTAGTGCTTGGCAGCGCTTTCGCCGCTGGCGTACCGAGCGGCCGTTTATCCCCGGATTATTGCTCATCCTATCCGGCATCATCATTGCCGCGCCGGCCTATATCACCATCCATATTTCTGACCTTTTGGTCATGATCTCCACTATTTCTGGCGTATCTACGCTGCTTATTGGCGTGTTGCTGGCTATGTTTGGGCTTGGTGCGTGGTTCCAGCCGGCAACCTCGAATTATGTCGGAGTGCTAGGCATCATCGTGGCCATTATCGCCTTGCCGACGTCCAATTTGGGTGGCTTCATTATCGGCTCCCTGCTCGGCATTATTGGCGGGGCTTTTACCTTTGCCTGGCAACCAGGGGAGAAGAAGCGCCGCGCCAAGGAAGCAGCTGAACAATGATGAGGGCGATGCCGCGGGCGGCACGCAGCTGTTTAGCCGTGCTGACCTGTGTTTTGGTGGTCGCTGGTGTGAGTGGTTCCGAGCGGGGCAATGCGCAAAACGCCCCGGCGGTTCCATACTTCAGTACCGTCTTCGCGGATAAGGTGACGCTGAAGAAAAATGTCACCGTTTCTTTGGGCACTTTCCCTACTGCCAGTGGCGATGTGCGGGTATTGGAGCTAAAGGGCGAAAACCTCGACATCGATAACCTGGGGATTACGTTGCCCGGCCGCTATGGCGATGGCATGCTCACCACGGGTGGGGATACTACCGCGGTACGCGGGGGACCGGTGACCATCATGGCTACCGGGCTCAAAGCCACCCCGGCGGTAGGGGATGTTTCTGCACCTTCCGCAGAAATCGATTTGAGCCGCGACGATATCAAGGCCGTGCTGGATAAGCTCGGTGTCCCAGAGCCACACCCCGTCCCCGATGCACAGGTGCCAGACGTTGTCATGGACCATATCGAGCTGCGCGATGTCACCCTTGAGCTGGTGAACCTCACCGGCGCTCATTTCACTGCGCCGACGGTATCTGTGGGGCTGGGATAGCTCTTCGCCGGGGATGGAAAAGAACGCTCAGGTGGCCTATCCCTGCGCGAACTGGGACTGATGCAGGCGCCAATACGCGCCCTGGGCCGCAAGGAGATCATCGTGCGAGCCCTGTTCAACGATGGTGCCGTTTTCCATGACGAGGATGAGGTCAGCATCGCGAATGGTGGACAAGCGGTGGGCAATGACAAAGGAAGTGCGATCTGCGCGCAGTGCGTTCATCGCTTCTTGGACGAGTACCTCAGTGCGGGTATCGACCGAAGAGGTGGCTTCGTCGAGAATGAGCAGCGCGGGCTGGGCCAAAAACGCGCGGGCAATGGTGATGAGCTGGCGCTCGCCGGCCGAGATGGCGCCGCCGTCTTGATCGATAATGGTGTCATAACCATCGGGCAGGGCGTGCACGAAGCGGTCAACATAAGTTGCCTTTGCAGCGGCGATGACCTCTTCGTCCGTTGCGTCCAAGCGGCCGTAGCGGATGTTTTCCATGATCGATCCCTTGAAGAGGACAGCATCCTGGAGCACCATGCCCACCTGGGAGCGCAGCGTCTGGCGGGGCATGCGGGCGATATCGTGCCCGTCAATGAGAATCTGACCGGCGTCTAATTCATAAAAGCGCATCAGCAGGTTGACCAGGGTAGTCTTGCCTGCGCCGGTGGGGCCGACAATGGCCGCGGTCTGGCCGGGCTCCACGCGCAGGTTGAGGCCGGTGATAAGTTCCTTATCCTCCGAGTAGGAGAAATCAACGTCTTGGAATTCAACGAGACCCTGGGCGCGGCCGGGGAGATCCTCGTCGGTGGTGTCAGGGGCTTGTTCTTCGGCGTCGAGAAGCTCAAAGACGCGTTCGGCCGAGGCTACGCCGGATTGGACCTGCTGCATCATGCCACCAAGCTGGCCCAGCGGCTGGTTGAACTCGCGAGAATACTGGATGAAAGCAGTGGCTGCGCCCAAAGTCATGTGGCCATTAGCCACGCGCAGGCCACCCAAGACCGCGATGGCAACGTAGGACAGATAGGACAGGAACTGCATGATTGGCATCATGCTGCCGGAGAGGAATTGTGCTTTTGCCGCGGAGCGGTAAAGCTCTTCGTTGCGTTTATCAAATTCCTCCGTCATTGCTTCTGTGCGGCCGAAGACGATGGCAAGGTCATGGCCGGAGAAGGATTCCTCTACCTGGCCATTGAGCTGTCCGGTAGAGCGCCATTGCGTTTTGAATTGGCGCTGTGAGCGGCCGCCGATGACCCCGATGACTAGTGCGGTAAGCGGCAGAGCTAGGAGAGCAACCAGTGCGAGCTGCCAGGAAACACTAAACATCATGATGGTGATGCCAATGACCAAAAGCGCGTTATAAAACAGTTGCGAGAGTGCTTGCTGCAGGGCCTGCTGTACGTTGTCGATGTCATTAGTGGTGCGCGAGAGGATATCGCCGCGTTGCTGGGAATCAAAGTAGTTCAGCGGCAGCGTGTTCACCTTCGCTTCAACGCGCTCACGCAGGTCAAATACGGTATCCATGCTCACTTTGTTGAGAATGGCCCCCTGCCACCATTGGAAGCCGGAAGAGACGATATACATTGCGATAACGGCAATGATGAGCGTACCCAAGCGGTGAAAGTCAATGCCTTCGCCCGGGATGAAATCCATGGCGGAGGCCATGTCTGCGAAGCGGTCCTGTCCTTGCGCACGCATGCCATCGATAGCTTGTTGGGCGGTTATATCGGCGGGAAGGTTACGGGAGATAACTCCGGCGAAGATGACATCCATGGCCTTGCCCATGACCTTGGGTGCCACAACTGCCAAAAAGATACAGACAATATTCATCGCTGCTACGGCCCACAGGCGACGCTTGTATGGGGCAAGCAAGGAAAAGAGGCGCTTGATGGAGGGCCAAAAATTCTTGGCTTGGCGCGGAGCAGATTCGCCCATGGGGCCGGTGGAGTGCTCCGTGGACTCGGCGGTGGAGGCGGTATTTTCAGCCACTAGTTTTCGCCTCCTGCGGCAGCGGCGGTTTCTTGGGAATCAACAATTTCTTGGTAAACGGCGCAACGCCCAAGGAGCTCCTCGTGCGTGCCGCGGTCAACAATGCGGCCGGCATCCAGTACCAGGATCTGGTCGGCATCGCGAATGGATGCCACACGCTGGGCGACGATAATACTGGTCACCGGTTGCTCACGCTTAGCGAAGGAAGCCTGCATTGCGGCGCGCACCTTGGCATCGGTAGCCACGTCCAGCGCGGAAAAGGAATCATCAAAAAGATAGACCAGCGGGCGGGCGACCAACATGCGCGCGATGGAAAGGCGTTGGCGCTGGCCGCCGGAGACATTGGTGCCACCTTGAGCGATAGGCATCTCTAGATCCTCCACGAAATCCGCCTGGGCTACGCGCAGCGACTCCCAGAGCTCCTCATCGGTGGCTTCGGGGCGGCCAAGGCGCAGGTTCGAGGCCACCGTCCCACTAAACAGGTAGGCCTTTTGCGGGACTAGGGACACGCGCTGGACGATGTCCTGGCGAGCCAGAGAGGTGGTAGGGGTGGCGTCGATAAGCACCTGGCCTTCCGTCGGAACGTATAGGCGCGGGATCAGGGAAATGAGGGTGGTTTTGCCCGAGCCGGTCGAACCGATGATGGCCGTGGTAATTCCGGGCTGCGCGGTAAAAGAAATATCCTCTAGCACCGGTGCCTCTGCGCCGCTATAGGAAAAGCTGACATTGCGAAATTCCACCGTACCGGCGGAAGTCTCCGGCGTTGTCGTGGACTCCGGTGGGGTAATGGACGGCTCATGGTTGAGAACTTCAGTGATGCGGCGGGCACAAATGATGGCGCGCGGAAGCATCATCGCCATGAATGTTCCCATCATTACCGCAGCGAGAATTTGGAGCAGATATTGCAAGAATGCGGTGAGGGATCCGACATTGACCAATCCCTCGTCTACGCGATGGCCACCAAACCACAGCACCGCGCCCGTGGCCACGTTGAGGATCACCGTAATGAGCGGGAACATCACCACGAAAAGGCGGCCAATGTTCAGGGACAGGCGGGTAATTTCCTTATTGGCTTGGGTAAATCGCTCGGTTTCATAGGCCTCACGCACGAAGGCGCGCACCACGCGAATGCCGGTAATTTGCTCGCGCAGGGTGCCATTGATGGCATCCAGCTTGTCCTGCATGATGCGAAAGAGTGGCATGAGACGGGCAATGATGACGGAAATCGTGCCGAGCAATACTGCCACGGACACCCACACCAGCCAGGACAGCCCGGCGTCTTCGCGCATGGCCATGATGATGCCGCCGATGGACATGATAGGCGCGGTCACCATGAAGTTGAGCATCATCATATAGACCATTTGCACCTGCTGGATGTCATTGGTGCCACGGGTGATAAGCGTAGGCGTGCCAAAGCGGCTCATGTCCTCAGTAGATAGGGAATTAACGTGGCGAAAAACTTGGCTGCGTAAATCTCTGCCTACGCCCATGGCGGTGCGGCTGCCGCACCATACGGCGCCAATGGCGGTGATGACTTGGGCAAAAGCAACGGCAAGCATGATCCCACCGGTGTGCCAAATGAAATCCACATCGCCTTGGGCCACGCCTTCATCAATGATCTTGGCATTCAGCGATGGGAGGTACAGCGTGGCAGCTGTTGACAAGGCCTGCAGGACAAGTACCGCGATGAAATACGGCGTATACGGCGCCGACCGTGTAATGAGAATGCGAACCAGATCCATGGACTCGCGCCCCTTTCCTTGCCGTGGCTGGGTAGCCGTGCAAGTTTATATCTAGGGTGAGCGGGGCGCTAGTCTGAGTCTTCCTTTAAATCCCCACATGCGCCAGCTGGGCGCGGGTGATGACACTGTTCCAATCCTCGAAGTCTTCGAGGGGGGTGCACAAACCTTCCCAAGTGGTGACGGCCACGCCGCGGGCCTTGAGCTCGAGAATGAGCAGATCGCGGTCGCCAGCGGCAGAAAGGCGGTGGATTTCGTTATGGGTGATATCGCCGTCGGGCCCTACGCGCACGTTGCCGATGAGACGGAGCCGGGGAGTGGTGCCGGGGCCGCAGTGGGATCCTGAGACGGCGTCGGCAAGCACGCCCGCGAGGCCGGCAAAGCGTCGAAGTAGACCGAATGGTGCGGTACGTTGAGTAATGAGGTCCACACACATGCCAGCGCTGATAAGCTTTTCGGCGGTGGATAGGGCGGACGGCCCCTCCCCGATGATGGCTATACGCTGCATGGAAGTGCCTCCTTGGGTGGGGCGCAAATACCCCGCAATAGACTGTCTTGTCTGTAAATCTAGTCCGCTTGGTACGGATTGGAAACTTTTTATTCGCACCTCCCGCCAAGCTCAGCGGCTTTTCGCGCATAATCTCCTGCACCGCCTTGGGGTTTTGCCTAATGTGTGACGGCATGAACCCAACAACGAACCTGCTGGACGGTGGCAAGAACTACCGTGACCCCAGCATCTCCCCGGAAGGCACGCGGGATACCGCGCCGCTGGACGCCGAGGTAGCCGCGCGCAACCAGCAATTGGTAGACCAGTGGGCGGATAAGCTGCACGATGCCTCTGCCGAAACCATCACCGAATGGGCCGCCGAGCACGCTCCCGGCCGCCTTGCGGTGACCATGTCCATGGAAAATACGGTCTTGGCCGAGCTCGCCCACCGCGCCGGGCTCGATGCGGATCTGCTGTTCATCGATACCGGCTGGCACTTCCCGGAAACCCTCCAGGTGGCCGATGAGGTAGAAAAGCGTTATTCGGACCTGCCCCTAGTCCGGGTGATGCCGCTATTGAGCCCAGAAGAACAAGATGAGGTCTACGGCCCGCGCCTGTATGCCCGCGATACCGCGGCCTATAACCGCATGCGCAAGGTGGAACCGCTAAATATGGCGATGGACCCGTATGCCGGCTGGGTTACCGGCCTGCGCCGCGCCGATTCCGAGCACCGCGCCACCGCCCCGGCGCTGAGCTTGGATCGCACCGGCCGGTTGAAGATCTCGCCCATCATCACCTGGGATCTAGACGATACAGACCGCTATATCGAGGACAACGACCTCATCATCCACCCACTCACCCTGCAGTGATACCGCTCCATCGGCTGCGCCCCGCTGACCTTCCCAGTTGGCGAAGGCGAAGATGCCCGATCCGGGCGCGTATTTGCAGACGGCAAGACAGAATGCGGGTTACACGAATAATGAGCACACTTTCCCCACACCTCAAAGACCTTGAAAACGAGTCCATCCACATCCTGCGCGAGGTGGCCGGCCAATTCGACAAGGTAGGCATCCTCTTTTCGGGAGGCAAGGACTCCGTCGTTGTCTTCGAGCTGGCCCGCCGCGCCTTCGCTCCGGCCACGGTTCCGTTCGAGCTCCTCCACGTCGATACCGGGCATAACTTCCCCGAGGTTATTGATTTCCGCGACCGCCTCGTGGAAGAATCCGGTGCCCGCCTGCACGTCGCCCGCGTCCAGGATTGGATCGACCGCGGCGACCTCCAGGAGCGTCCCGATGGTACCCGCAACCCGCTGCAGTCCGTGCCGCTGGTAGAGACCATCGCCGAGCGCGAGTATGACGCCGTATGTGGTGGCGCCCGCCGCGATGAGGAGCGCGCCCGTGCCAAGGAGCGCATCTTCTCCATCCGCGATTCCTTTGGCGGCTGGGATCCTCGCCGCCAGCGCCCCGAGCTCTGGGATCTGTATAACGGCGGCAAAATGGCCGGCGAAAACGTTCGCGTATTCCCCATTTCCAACTGGACCGAGTCCGATATTTGGGAATACATCGGCGTCCGCGAACTGGAGCTGCCCTCCATTTACTACTCGCATGAGCGCGAGGTATTCAAGCGCAATGGTATGTGGCTAGCCCCTGGTGAGTGGGGCGGCCCGGCCGAGGGCGAGGAGCTGGAAACCCGCACCGTGCGCTACCGCACCGTGGGCGATATGTCCTGCACCGGCGCCGTGGAATCTACCGCGTCGACCCCGGATGAGGTGCTGGCGGAGATTTCCATTTCCACCCTTTCCGAGCGCGGCGCCACCCGCGCCGATGACAAACTCTCCGAGTCCGCTATGGAGGACCGCAAGAAGGAAGGCTACTTCTGATGACGACTACCCTCGCGCCGAATGTCGGCGCCCTCAAGCAGCGCGATACCCTGCGCCTGTGCACCGCCGGCTCCGTCGATGACGGCAAGTCCACCTTCGTCGGCCGCCTGCTCTATGACACCAAGTCCGTGCTCGCGGACCAGGTCGAGTCTATGGAGCGCACCTCCACTGACCGCGGTTTCGACGGCATGGACCTTTCCTTGCTTGTCGACGGCCTGCGGGCCGAGCGTGAGCAGGGAATTACCATCGACGTGGCTTATCGCTACTTCGCTACGGATAAGCGCACCTTTATCCTCGCCGATACCCCGGGGCACGTGCAGTACACCCGCAATACGGTCACCGGCATGTCTACCTCCCAGGTAGTGGTGCTTCTTATCGACGCCCGCCATGGCGTCGTCGAACAAACCCGCCGCCACCTCAACGTCGCCGCCCTCCTTGGTGTGCGCCACGTGGTCCTCGCGGTGAACAAGATTGACCTCGTGGACTATGACGAGCAGGTCTTTCGCGATATTGAGTCCGAGTTCAACCAGATCGCCGCGCGCTTAGACATCACCGATACCACCGTGGTGCCGATTTCCGCGCTCAAGGGCGATAACGTGGTTGAGCGTTCCTCTAATATGCCCTGGTATACCGGACCGACCGTCCTCGAGGTGCTCGAGACCGTCCCCGTGGCCACTGGCCGCGCCGATGAGCTGGATTTCCGTTTCCCCATCCAGTACGTCATCCGCGAGCACGCCTCCGATTACCGCGGTTATGCCGGACGCGTGAAGGCAGGCTCTATCTCCGTGGGCGATGAAGTCCACCTGCCCGAGGGCCGCACCAGCACCATCACCCAGATCGACACCGCCGACGGCCCCGCCGACTCCGCCGCCACCGGCGACTCCGTGACGCTCTTGCTTGCCGACGACATCGATCTCGCCCGCGGCGATCTCATCGCCGGGTCCCAACGCCCCGCGGCCACCCGCGAATTCGATGCCACAGTCGTTGGCCTGACCGAAAAGGACATCAAGCCCGGACAGATGCTCAAGCTGCGCTACGGATCCTCCCTGGTCAAAGCCCGCATCGCCGCCATCACTCGCACCCTGGACCTCGATGGCGTTTCCGATGTTGAGAACCCCGAGTCCGTCGCTATGAACGACATCGCCCACATCACCATCCAGACCCAAGCCGAGCTCCCCGTCGAGGACTACGCCGCCCGCGGCGCGGTGGGCAATTTCCTGCTCATCGACCAATCCTCCGGCAACACCCTCGCCGCCGGCTTCGTAGGCCACCGCCTGCGCTAGTCGTCCTGTGCGCCGCTGCTGCTTCTCTCACCGCGCATCATTATGATGCCCGTGACTCCGAGCAGTAGCGGCGTGGAGATACCGAACACCGTAGGCCCTACTACGGTTAAGTTCACGCTCAGCAGGACAACCGCCGCCACCAGAGCGAAAGCCCCGAACTTCTGCTGAAACGTCTTCTCGCTCATTCCTATCTCTCCTTCGGCTACGCTTTGGCCACGATAACCTGCTCCTAGTTCCCCGCGAAAGCCTAGAACGCGGCCACTTCTTGGCTGCCGCGCCCCCCGCTAGGCTTTTGGTACTTATGGGAAGAATACTTCTCCCACAGCGGGGCCGAGCTCTGAGAAAAATTCTGGAGTGTTGCCGGCGACCTTTCCCTGCCATTGGATTTTGTCGTCTTTGTTGTAGTGCAATGCGCTGGCCAGCGTATCTCCGGCTAATCGGTCCAACCAGCCTCCTATAGCGGTTTCTTCTTCCGATATGGCGAAACCAGGTCCCGGAAGAACTGTCATTTCCAATCCCACGTACGCAATCCCTTTCGGAGCCGAGACCGTGAAAATTGCGTAGGCGAGTCCTGCAGTTCTCCACACCGCCCGAAGCTCTACTGCAGCCGGAGAAAGCCCATTGTCTCCTGCGTAGTATCGCTTTAGCAGGCAATTCATCTTCTCCGCGAATTCTGTTGAATTCCAGCCATCAGTCATCTTCATCATTCTTCTGGGGATAAGGTCTTGATATTCACGGCGGTGATTAACTGTTGAAAGAGCCCAGATTCTTTTCTAGTTTTCTGCATTCCAGAGCTTGCTGTATTCGTCCGCAATCAAGGGCCACATAAAAGAGCATGCTTCGTCGTAAGAGCGGGCATCGGTAATGGCGTGGCCGATGATAACTAGGTCGTGGTAAATCAAGCGGCCTGACTCATCGTGGCGTTCCTCTGGATCTGGAAACCTTAAAGCCAAGTGTCCATTGCAGCGCTCAAACACGTGGCGGGAGTTTTCAAAGCCCGAAAATGCCTCAAGATATGGCGGCAATGGGTCCTTATAGCCGCCATCGAGTAAGAACTTATGGCCCCAGTGTTTGCCTCGAGTAGCCCAGATTATTTCCATCGCGGCGACCTTTCGAGAATGTCGTTGTCGATGCTCTCGCGCAATTTCATGACGAAATCTGTAAGCAATAATTCCTTAAATGCATGCTTTTCCACCGCATCCTTTCGGGCTTCAGCAATTACCGGAATGGCCGCAGACATGAGGGGATCAACTAGACCAGTGATTCCTTGAGCCTTCGCTAGGAAATTGAATGGCATCTTATTTACTTTGCCAAGCATCGCGAGAGCCGTTTGGGCTATGCCCAGCCCCCTCTTCACCATCTTTTCGTCCGCTAAGCCAGCCGGGAGAAGGCGCAATACATTCCACCGCTGGTAGCGCTGGATGGGCAAAATCGTAGATAGCGGAAGCAAGGCGTCGACGCCTTTGTGCTTTTCTAAATCAATAGTGCCGTTCTTGAACTCTGCTGAAGAGATGACGATGTAGTCCTCTCCGACGGATAGAGCCTCGTTGCCGTTGACGAAATCTGCCAGAACTTTGCGCAGCGCGTTCAGTTCATCTGCGGCATGAAGAACGACGAGTTCATGGAGCCTGTGCGCATCCAACTCCGGCATGAGGTCGGCTTTAGAAAGCGCGATAACCCAGATGCGGGGAAACTGCTCCAGCCGTTCATTGTCAGCAATGATGTCGGATTTAATGCCCAGCAGTGTGTTCCGGAAGGTGCCGAATAGTGACTTGAGGTAGCGCTCTTCGTCGCCTTCGTGGTCGAGCAGCTTTTGTGCGTCAACCAAAACCAGAGCGACATCTGATTGGATCAGCTGGCGGAAAGTATGAGCCCGATCATTTCTTTCGCTTTCAGAGCTGACCTCTGACTCGAACCATTCGCCTGGATAGTCATGCCAAGTAATGCCAATGTGCGAAGTCTTCTTCTTCGCGTCCAAGGGCTGTGACTCTGGGACGAATTTAAAACCGAATGGAGAGGAAACAAACTTATCCTGCATCGGAGCTTGGGCTTGCTCCTTCATTCCCAAGTATTTTTGGAGCAGTTTATTTCCGCGCGCAGAATCGTCCGCTAGGAATCTGTACCCGTTCTTATGGATAGTCGACGGCTCGTGGAGGCGGCCAAAGAGTGAGGAAAGAAGGACTGTCTTTCCGCTTCCAGCCTGACCAAAAACTGCGATGTGCTGGTGAATTTGTTGTTTGCTCATAGTGCGAAAATACATCAGCTGAAAACATCATGCCTGACGCCTGCGAGAAATTCTTCAGAGGCCAAGGGGCGGGTAAAAGCGGTGGATTGATTACGCCTTTAGCTGCCTACAGATGTTGGCGGTACGTCGCCGGACATGATGACCTTTTGCTGGCCTTCATCCCAGCGGAAGCCAGCGTCAGTCGTACCGGAGCGGTTCGCGTTGCCTTCGCCTTCGCGCGGCCAGTGGTAGGTTACCGCGATCTCGGAGTCACTCACGCGCTCAATAGTGGGGGCGAATCCATAGGGCTTTGCCGTTGCGGTGCCTAAATATTCGCCATGGTTAAACAACATAATGTGGAAGGGCGAAGAACTAGTTCCTCCCTCAATCATCAGCGTTTCCCACGATAGAGATGCACAGGGATCGTAGCCTGAGGAATCGAAAAGCTCCCATCCGATGGTGCCCCACGGAGCTACTTGGGATACGCCCTCGGAGAAAGCAGCTTGGGCATCTGCCGCGCCACACGACGAAGTGGTGCCGGCTTCCGGGCTCGGCTGCTCGTCATCCATCATCACGTTCGGTGGCACCGGCCGAGTAGGTTCTTCTTCCGTCGCAGCAGAGTCAGTGGGCGATTCTTCCGGCTTGGCATCGCTACTTTCTTCCGTAACGGACATTGGCGCTGACTCAACCGAAAACTCCTGTGCGGTTGTATCCGACGTTTCGTCATCGCAGGAAGCCAAGGAGAAACTAATAAGGGCGGCGCTCGCTGCAATGCTTATACGGCTTATTCGGCCTAGGTGGGCAGATGATTTAGGCATAAGATATTGCTTTCAAATTGAGGCGGTAGATGAAAAGTCAAAGGGATGCACGCTGCGTTGTAGCGGGTGTAGGGAGACAACGCAGCAGAAGGGGAGTGACAGGGAATCGAACGCGGAATCGGGGTTAGCAGGGGTCAGAGAAATCCGCGTCATTATTGAGGGAACGGGCATTACCGCCATACTTGGCCTTGAGCTCGCAAACCTTTTCCACGCTGTGGCCGGCTTCGTAGACAATGGCATAGACGGTGCCGCCTTCGACATGGCTGCGCAGGGAGCTACATGCGGAGCCGGGAATAATCTTGGAGCCTGGGTATTTTTTGTGCACTCGGTAGGGCTCAGAAATCGGGTCAGTCGCTGGCGGGATGATGACTGATTCCGCGATGAGTACGTAGCTGCCATCGCATTCGCCGTACCAATAATCTTCTGGTGGAAATTCTTCCTCGGCAGTAATGGGCCTGTCGCGAACCTTGGGAGTTGGAGTTGATTGAGAGTCACAGAGTTGGAGCTGGTTGGTCAGCTCCTTCGGGGCGCCAGCCGTGTCCAACTTGCCCTTGTCGTAGCACTGATTGACGGAGTCTCCAGTCGTATTGTCAGACCGGTACAACTTCCACTCATTATCGGTCCAGTAAAAGAGTCCGTAATTGGAAGACTGCTTTTGTGCCAGGTACAACCAGGTTCCGTCACAGAAAAGCTGAAGCGTGCCGATAGGGGAATCCATTAGGTCATCGGCTAGCGTTCCACACTTCTCCTCTGTGGAAGGTCCAGTGCTAGCGCTCTTAGCCTGTGTAGAGGCAGCTTTCTTTTCAGGAGTGGATTCTTCTTCAGAAGCCGCTCCTTCGGTAGTTTCCTCGCTGCTGTTTTCTTGAGAATGAAAATTCGGTTCAGCGCTGCTCGAACCATCAGAATCCTTGTTTCCCGTTAGCGCCCAGGCGCCACCGCCAATAAGCGCAATGATGGCGAGAGCGGAAACGACAATAATGGCGGTGCGCGTGCCTTTGCCTGAAGATTCAGTGCTTGTTCCTGTGCCGGGGTCCTGCATAGTGGAGGCAGGCCCGTTCGAATCTGAAAGTGGGGTTGAGTCTGGTGGACCCCAAGAATTCTTGTCGTTCAAAGGTAAAGCTCCTTTGTGCGCTGTCCAGAAAGAGAAATGCGAAAGAAAGAGAATGATTAAGAATCATTCCGCGTCATACTATAGGCATAAGAGTTGCAAAGATTCTCTCGAATGGGACTATGAAAGGGGTATTTGCAACGTGCCACTTTTCTATTATGTAACTCGTAGGGATTAAGTACGTCATAATCTGCCTGACCGAAAAACCAACAGCGACCAAGCCGAGAAGTCCCAAAACCTCCTAGAAGGGCTTCATCTGATGCCTGCTTTCCGAGACAAGACCCCAATGAAGGACACCGGGGAGGCCAATGTCCGGCTTAATCCCAAGCATGACCAAAAATTATTTCCCCAATGAGGGGGAGAAAGGAGCCCTCGTGGGGCTGGACCGCAATCTCAACGCCGCGGAATTGCACGCAACTCGCAACCGGGTGAGTGTGTCCCCGGATCTCATCCGTCGCTTGGGTGGTGCCCTAGGCTATGACGCTATCGAGGCCTTCGGCTCCGAAGCACAGTCGGAATTGAACCAGGTCTTTGATTTGGGAGACATCATCGATCTGATGCTGCTTAGCCAACTGCCGGATATGGAGGTCGCGCCGGGAGTGGAGCAGAAGGTGGAGGGGGACGTCGCCAAGCAGCTGCTGCGGCGCATCAGTGCTGGTGATTACTTGACGCGCCAACAGGTGCATGACCGCCTGCCACGGGCGACGGTGATGCTCTACCGCATGGGGCATCCGCGGCTGTGGGCTTTTGCCGCGCGCCAGCGCCTGCCCCAGGACGCGCACAAGGCAATTCCGGGGTCCTTTCACCGCGATATCACCGGGCCGTATACGACGCCGGAAGAGGCATGGCTGGGCATGTACGTGGCAGATGCTACGCGCCTGGGTGAGCTAAATACGCAGGTAGAAGATGCGGGGCTAGACGAGGACAGACAACAGCGCCTGCGGCTGGGTATGAGCCTGGCTGATACCTACCGGCAAGTTTGGAGCTCCGCGCGCGGTCATTGGCGCGTCAGCCCCCAGACGCGCTATATCGTGCCTTCGCGCTTTGGCTATTGCCCCTTTGTTTTCCGTGTGGCCGAGGGTGGGTGGCGCCGCGATTCCTTCGATGGGAGCCACGATCGCTTTATGGCCACTGAAGGCTATTGGATTGATGTGGAGCGCGAGCGGCTCATTCACCTTGGCGCGCCTGATCCGCACGACGCCTGGCTACCCACGGCACAGGTGGCCGCCGAAGCCCCCACGGAGGCCGACCTGGCGGTCGCGCGCGTGCTCAGCGGGAAAATTATCGCACTCGGTGCTGGCCAGAAGAATATTACGATTCGCCTGCGCCAGAAGAACCGCACGTTGAACTTCGATTAGGGAGGGCAGGTATTCTCGCAGGCATGGAGAATCTCAACGGACGTACCCTTTTCGTCGCCGCTGTCGATGCGGAGGCCGCGCACATTCCGAAGGGCGAGCCCCTGCTCATTACTGGAATCGGCACGGTTCCAGCGGCCATTGCCTTAACGGAGGCTCTTGCCGACGCCCGCGCTAACGGTGCCCTTCCCGAGCGCGTGGTCAATATCGGCACGGCCGGCGCGCTTGTCGACGGCATGGCTGGTGTCTTCGAAGTAGGCAAGGTCACCAAACACGACTTCAAGCTCGAGGTGCTCACCGATATTAATCGCTACCTGCTGCCAGAGGTCATAGAGCTGGAGACCTCCGGCCGCTTGCCGGTTCGTGGGCTGGCCACGGGCGATATGTTTGTCTCCGATACCGCCCTGCGCACTGAGCTGGCCAAAAAATCCCAGCTCTGCGACATGGAAGGCTATTCCATTGCCGCAGTATGCCAGCGCTTCGACGTGCCCTGCACCCTGCTCAAGCAGGTATCTGACTCTGCGAATGAGGAGTCTAAGGGTACGTGGGCCAACGTCCTCGACCGAGGCGCGCGCCAGCTCGCCTCGGCCGCTACGGACCTAGGCTTTCTGCGCTAAATACTAAAGCGCGCCGGCGGAGGGCCGGCGCGCTTGCGGCTGAGTCTTAGCTCAGCGGGCTCATGGACTGGTAGAGCTGCTCTACCTTATCGCGTGGAGTCTCGTCGTGTTCGTAGGTGACGTCGCTGAAGTCTTCAGGATCATCCTTGGAGCCGGTGATGATGTCTATATCTGAAGGATCGACTTCCCCGGAGCGCAGTGCAGCCATTTCGGCGTGGTAGCGCACGACAACCGCGATGGTTGCGGCCACGGGGACGGCGAGGAAGGCACCGACGATGCCTGCCAGGGTAGAGCCGACGGTGACGGAGAGTAGGACAACGGCCGCGTGCAGTCCCATGGCCTTGGATTGCAGCAGTGGTTGTAGGAGATTTCCCTCAACCTGCTGGACGATGATGATAAGGGCCAAGGCCAATAGTGCATTGGTCAGGCCATTGGATACCAAGGCGATAATAACTGCCAAAGCACCGGCGGTGACAGCACCGATGATAGGTATGAAGCTGGCGAAGAAAGTCACCACCGCGATGACGAGTGCTAGCGGAACTTGCAGAGCCCATAGGCCAAGGCCGATGAGAACTGCGTCCACCATGGCCACCGCGGCCTGCGCCTGGATAAAGCCGGACAGAGTCTTCCAGATGCGCGCGCCGAGCTCGGTAACGTGCCAGCCGGTGGAGTTGCCGGTGTATTTGCGCAGCCAAGGCAGGAACTTGTCGCCGTCTTTGATGATGAAGAAGGTGACAAATAGCATAATCAGTGCGGCCACAACGATGGAGCTGGCCATGGAAAAGCCGGAGATAACGCCGGTGGCGATGGTGGAGGCTTGGCCCTTGGCAAACTTGACCACGTCTTGGAGTACGGATTGCAGCTGGTCACTTTGGATATCGATGGGGGATTTTTCCACCATGTCCGTCAGCTGGTTAATGCCATCTTCGGCTTGGTTAATGAGCGTCTGGCTCTGGCTGGTGACAACCGGGGCCATGGCGGCAAAGACGCCGCAGAAGATGATGATGAGGCCGAGCAAAGTGCTCACAGCCGCGAGTGAGCGCGGGAATCCCTTGCCGCGCAGCCAGGCGCTGACTGGATAAAGCACCGTGGAGACAAGGATGGCAAGCAGGACAGGGAGCAGGCCTACCCAAATGAACTTGAGCAAATAGCCCGCCAGGGCCAGGCCGGCGACGATGAGTATAAAGACCACCGAGACCTTGGCCATGGTGCGGAAGTCCTTGGCCAGGATGGCAGACTTATCATCGCACTCGGCGGGGTGCTCGCTGGCGGCTTCTGCACCGAGATGCGCATCATCATAAGCGACTAGGGTATGCGAATCTTCCTCGCCTGGCTTCTGAATCTGCGTTGCGGTGCCTTTTTCCTGCGCAGACGGGCGCTGGGCCTCGTCGCGGGAAGATGAATTATGTGACGTAGACATTGCCTACCACTATGCCACATAAAACGCGCAGCGCATATATGAAAAAGGAGGTAGCGGCCCACGGGTGGGACGCTACCTCCAGGGAGTGCCTTTAATGCGGCGGGAGATTACTCCTCGCGCAGGTTACCCACGTTGCGGATGATGCCGAAGCGGTGCATGGTTACCGAGACTGCCTGCTCAAGGAGGTAAGGAATGAGCTCACGACGGCCGTCGGCAAGCACCGGCTGGTCCAGCACCACGGAGTTGGAGCGCACTGCGGCCTCGTAGATGGAATCCGGCACGGTGCCCAAGGCGCGCACGCGGGAGGAGGGGTCATTGGCCACGTCGGTGGCAAAAGCCTCGTCGGTAATGGCCTTGACATCGAAACCGAGGTCCTGCAGCTGGGTGGCAACCTCCGGGGTGGCGGAGATTTCCGTTGCGGTACCGGTGATGGCGGCGGCCAGCACCTGGCGAGCAACCTCGCGCAGCGCATAGCCCTCGCCCACACGCACGCGCAGTTTGGTCAGCAGCGGACGGTAGCGGAAGATATTGGCCTCAGAGACCAACCCGGTGCGGTCGTGATTGCGGCCGAACTCTTCCTGCCAAGCCAGCTGGTCCAGCTCTGCGGCGCGCCACAGCCAGGTGATGTCGTCCTCGGTGAGCTTGCCCGAGAGGTTATCGCGCAGGCGGTGCAGCGCGGCGAGGCTAGCTGGAGCGATATCCACGTTGCGCGGCTTGAGCTCGCCATCGGCCCACTCACCCATTTGTGCCACGTAGTTCGGGCCGCCGGCCTTAGCACCCGGGCCCATGACGGACTTCTTCCAACCGCCGAAGGACTGGCGCTGCACAATCGCACCGGTAATGCCGCGGTTGACGTAGGCGTTGCCCACCTCAACGTTGTCGATCCAGTACTCAATCTCGGCGTCGTCAAGCGAGTGGATGCCACCGGTCAAGCCGTAGCCGGTGTCGTTTTGCCAGGCAATAGCCTCTTCCAAAGTATCGGCATACATGATGCCGAGGATGGGGCCGAAGCACTCGTTCTTGTGGTACCAGGAGCCCGGCTGCACATTATCGCGAATGCCTGGGGACCACAGGGTGCCTTCCTGGTTGAGCTTTTCCGGCTTGAGTAGCCACTTCTCACCCGGTTCGAGCTGGGTGAGGCCGCGCAGGAGCTTCTCGCTCGGTTCCTCGGCCAAGCCGTTCATGGTCGTGGTGATATCAAAGCCCGGGCCCGGCTTCAGGGTCTTAACGGCATCCAATAGCTGGGTGCGCAGACGCTCGGACTTGCCGGCCGCGCCGACGAAGATAACCAGGGAGGCCGCCGAGCACTTCTGTCCGGAGTGGCCGAAAGCGGAGTTATAGAGGTCATCGATGGCCAAGTCGGGGTCTGCCGCTGGGGTGATGATGAGCGCGTTCTTGCCGGAAGTCTCTGCCATGATGTTCATCTTGGGCTTCCAGGAACGGAAGAGCGCACCGGTATCGGACGCACCGGTGAGGATGACATTGTCTACATCATCGTGGGAGAGCAGCGCCTTGCCGGCCTCGGCTTCATCAGTAAGCACCAGCTGCACCAGATCCGGATCGAGGCCCTGCGCCTCGAGGGCGGTGCGGAAGGCTTCCACCACGAGCTTGCCACAGTGAACCACCTGCGGGGCTGGCTTGACGATGACCGCCGAGCCGGCCGCCAAGGATGCCGCAATGCCGCCGGTGGGAATGGCGATGGGGAAGTTCCATGGCGGAGTTACCACGGTGACGGTGTGCGGGGTGAACTGGGAGTAAGACTCCTCCAGCAGGCGCGCGGACTGGCCGTAGTAGGTGCAGAAATCAATCGCCTCAGAGACCTCAGGGTCGGTCTGAGTAACGGTCTTATTGGCCTCATATGCGGCCACGGAGATGAACTTGCCGCGCTGGGAAGCAATCTCGTCCGCGACTGCCTCGAGGGCCGCGGCGCGCTCGGCGGCAGGACGCTTACCCCACTCGGTGCCGAGCTCCTTGGCGCGGGCGATGTGGCTTTCTACCGCGGCTGGGTCGGTGACCTCTGCGATGCCGTGTTCGCCCGGGTTGCGCTTGAGCGCTTCCTGTGCCCACTGGCGGTTCGGGGCAAGAGCCGGGTCAGTATCGGCCTCGTTGGTAAAGCGGCCGGTGCGCGGTGCCTGGCGGCCATCCTCCTCGAGGCGGTTCTGGGTGCGGCGGGCGCCAGCGAAGGTGTCCCAGCGCTTGGCGACGGCCCGACGGAACGTCTCTTCCTGGTCCGCAAGCGGCTCCTCGCCTGGGGCAAAGAGTGCGTAGAGGAAGTTCTGCGGTGCGGAGTTCTCTTCCAAGCGGCGTACCAGGTAGGACACGGCGACATCGAAGTCTTCTGCGTGGACAACCGGGGTATAGAGGATCTGGCGGCCGTCAAAGACCTTGCGCACCGCTGCCTGCTGCGCTGGGGACATGCCCTGCAGCATCTCCGAATCCATCATGTGCAGCACGCCGCGCTTCTTGCCCAGCTCATAGGCCATAGCTGCGGTGTAGAGGTTGTGGGTTGCTACACCGATGCGGACGCTATCGGCGTACTCTTCGCGCAGGATGAAATCCAGTAGGCGGTAGTAGTTGGCGTCTACGTCGAGCTTGTTGGTGTAGGTAGCCAGCGGCCAATCGTGGACCTCGCCCTGCACGGTTTCCATGGATAGGTTCGCGCCCTTTACAATGCGCACCTTGACCTTGCCGCCTCCCTTGGCCACGCGCTCCTTGGCAAAGTCAGCGACATCCTTGAGCGCATCGAAGGTATCTGGCAGGTAAGCCTGCAGCACGATGCCGGCATCCAGGGTGAGGAACTCCGGCTCGCTGAGCAGCTCCTTGAACAGGCGGATGGTCAGGTGGAGGTCGTGGTACTCCTCCATGTCCATGTTGATAAAGACCTTGTCGGTACGGTCCGCCGCAGCCTGGTACAGCGGACGCAGGCGCTCCTTGAGGCGCTCTACCGAGCCATCGATATCCCAGTGATTGAGCTGGGCCACCATGGAGGAAGCCTTGACCGAAACGTAGGTTACGCGTGGGTTCTGGATGAGCTTGAGGGTGCGCTGCGCGCGGGACTTAGCCTCTTCCTCACCGAGCACGGCCTCACCCAGCAGGTTGAGGTTGAGCTGTTCGCCGGATTCGGCGGCCTTGTCCAGAATCTTGTTGAGTGCATCAGACTCGGCGTCCAGAACGAGGTGGCCAACCATCTTGCGCATGTACAGGCGGGCCACCGGCATGACCAGGTTGGGCAGGATTGGGCCGAAGAAGCCACCGGCACCAACGAGCGCACCATTGATGCTGCCCAGGAACGACGGGTCATAGTGGGAGGAAATATCCTTCAGCGCGTGTGCGGCAACCTTGTCATCTTCTGGGCGCATGACGCGGTCGACGAAGTCCATGGTGAACTTCACGCCGTCGTCATCGCGCAGCAGGTCCGCGAGCTGTTCGGTGGCCTTATCTTCTTCGTCCGCAGTGGACTTCAACCAGTCGTGGGCGCGGCTAATCGCTGCGGGCAGGACTGCTTCCACATCATCAGAGATGGGCAAGCGGGTATTTGCAGGAGAAGTCATATGGGTTCTACCTCTTTTTCAAACGGGTCACATCCTAGACACAACTTTTCACTCGGGAGTGAAGGTAGATGTATCTGCGCCGGTCTGGAATTGCTGGGCGATACGGCGTCTGGATGGTGAGCGGTGAGCTATGTGGTGCTGCAGGGTGCAGCTGGGTGAGGAGCGAACACGCGGGTGCGCGCGACGCAATGTGAGGGTCGCAGAGATTCGTGGTGAAATGCGATGTTCAGCGGGCCTTTATGCGGGCCGAATGCGGACGGGAGGCCTATCGCTGCTGCGACGAACGCGCGCCAGGTTGGTGTTCAACACTCACCTGCTTTCTATGACGTGACTATAGGGGCAGAGGAAGAAACGTGAGCGGTATAGCGCTCTGACGTGCGGCAACCCTGCAGGTTCAGGTTCTATTGTTGCCTAGGAAATACTATGAAGTTTGGTGTTGCCGTAATTATAGGGAAGCGACAAACGTGATGCTAGTCTCCTTTGGGAAATGACGGACGGGGGTAGAAAAACAAAAAATAAACCCCAGCATGTGGGGTTTAGAGGGGGTATTGACACATCCGGGGGTATTCCACCCCCGGATTGTCCAACAATCGGGGGCTAAGAACCGTAGCCGGCCTTGAGCGCCTTCACCGCCAGTTCGAGGCGGGACTTGGCATGGAATTCACTGAGCAGGGTAGATACATATTTCTTCACCGTGCCCGGTGCGTAGTGTGTGCTCTTGGCAATTTCTTCATTGGACTTGCCTTGGCAGACCAGGTCCAGAACCTGCTCTAAAGCAGGCGAGATATGGTGGTTGTCCTTAATTCTTGCGGTTGCGGCGGCCACATCAGCATCGCTTCCCTCAGTGTTCCAATCGGGAAGTTGCTCAAATAAGCGGGTGAGGGATTGCGGGGTGACAACCGTGCCGCCGCGTACAGCCTCGCGCACGGTATCCAAGATGTAGACCGGCTTGGAGCTTTTCAAAATATAGGCTGCAGCCTTATTGGACATGACCTCTTTGAGGGTCTCATCATTGTCCATCGCGGTCATCGCGACAAAGACCGGCGGGGCTTCCATCTTGTTGACCTCGCGCAAGAGGGTAGTGCCATCCATCTCGGGCATATGGATGTCCGCGACAATGACGTCAAAGTCTTGCTCTTGCAATATATCGAGGGCGACCTTGCCATTTTCTGCGGTGGCGCGCACCTCCATGTCCTCGGCCGAGGCGAAGTAACGCCCCAATGCTTCGAGGACAAGTGGGTCGTCATCGACGACCAAAAGGGAAGTTTTTACTTCGGGCACCACGGCGACGGGCAACCAAAGACCATATCGACCGGCGATTGATATTCAGTGGTGGGTGAAAGATCGCCCGGCGTTAGTCCTCCCAAAAGAGAAGAGGACAGCAAAAATGGAGCGAGAAAACTAGCAAGTGCGGCCTGCATATGCGGAATCCTTTAATAAAG
Source organism: Corynebacterium sp. KPL4072 (assembly GCF_037908395.1). NCBI lineage: Bacteria > Bacillati > Actinomycetota > Actinomycetes > Mycobacteriales > Corynebacteriaceae > Corynebacterium > Corynebacterium sp. KPL4072. Next base: position 24,044 of record NZ_JBBMGE010000008.1, on the reverse strand, counting down.
TCTGCTTTAGTCAGAAACAAGCGATAGCTTAGTGTACGCCATCTAGGTTTGCTAGGCGACGTGTCGAAGCTAACCAGCCTTTTGGGTAGAGGGTGGAAGGAAAAGCGAAAGCTCCCATTGATTGTGCTCAAGCTTAGCATCGACACGAGCGTCAATTGTCGCCGCAATACGCGACATTGATGCCATGCCGATACCCGAAGACATGTCAGCGTTAGTGCTTGTGGGCTTAGATACTGGGTTAGTGATTGTTATGACGGTCCAACCGAGGTGAGGTCGCACCGAGATTACGATTTCAGCGCCTGCGGGTGAGTACTTCACGGCATTCAAGCAGGCTTCCGTGGTGATGGCAGCGATGGAGTCCAGTGTTTTCGGAGGAAAATGCGGGGCAAAATCCTCGGCGCTTACCTCCACAAGTGGCTTTCGATTGAGCCTTGAAAGGCGGGTTTCTTCCTGGGAAAGAAGCTGGGCAAAGCTATCAGGTTTGGTGGTGGAACCGAAGCTTATTCCGTCGGAAACGCCTTCGATATTGTTTCGGAGAACCTTAGTTAGTGCGCGCACTTCGGACATTGATGAGCGCATGGAATCGCTAAGCTCATCTAAGCGTTTAGCGAGTTTCGGGTCTTTGGAATATTCGAGGCTTAGGGCTTCTAGCTGCATCGTGTTAACAGTAAGGCTCGAGACCACGGAGTTATGGAGAGTTTCGGCGAGATCTGATTGTCGCCGTTGTACATCGGCGTTCCACTCGACCATGGCTGTTTTGTATCGCTGCGCAGAGTGCGCGAAAGTCGCGCCAATTACTGCACCGACTCCAATAAACATTGCCCAAGCAAAAGCGGCAGCAGGATTAACGCTGATCTTTGCGGTGCCGGGATCGATAAGGCCGACCGCCCAAAAGACAGCACCGACTGCAAAGGTTTGCCAATTTTTGCCGTGATAAGCGATGACGGCAATGAAAATTGGGGTTAAAAAAATATAGCAGAGGTAAGGAGTGCCCACAGCGAATGTCGAGCTCATCCATACGGCAACAAAGACTACTGACATCGTGATTGGGCGGCGGAAAGCTAAGGTGGTAACGACAGTTAGAACCAAGCCAAAGATGGCAGCAGATAACTGGTGCTCGGTGGGAGTAAAGAAAGCGCCGAGTAACGTCAACGTCACACAAATCACTGCAGTTAACGCGGCGGTTCGCTGCAGAGTCATGGCCGCGCGGATGCGCTGGTAGATGGGTGGCTGTGAAGATTTCGGCACGATGCGGTCCGCGCTTCCTGGTTGCTAAGGCTCAACGGGGTTTATCTCCCTAGTCTATGTACAGCGGTGCGGGTGCAGCGAACGTAGAGCAGCGATTGAAAACAGCGAAACCCCCGCACCTTCGTGCGCGGTTCCTTGTGGTGGGTTCCGTGCGGAGGTAGAAGGTGAGGGGGTTTAGCTGGTCTTCATGAAGGAGTGCAGAGTGCTAATTACTTAGCTTCTGCAGCAGCCTCTGCGTCATCCTTGGAGGACAGGCCCTCGAATACGGAGGACAGGCCCTCGGAGTCGGTGTTGGACTCGGAGGAAGCCTCGACGAGGCCCTTGATGCCCTTGACGAGTGCCTCGAAGTCGATGGCGGAGCTGAGGTCTACTAGGGAATCGAACATATACATTCCTTTCGGATAGGCGGAGTAAAACTACAATCTCTCTCTGGGGTAGCAGCTCTTAACTGCTGTGATTCCTAGTATGCGGCAGTGGGGGCGCGCCGCCAATCCTCTTTTGGATCCTTTCTGAGGTAACTTTTGGATCCTCTTAGAGATGTTTAAGGATCTCCGTTTGGGTATGAGGCTGTGTGGGGGAGGGGGTTAATGGGCAGGGGTGGGAAAGTGGGCGTCGGAAAGAGCGGCGGTGAGCTGGTAAAAGTGGGACATTTGAGAAAAAGTTGAGTCTTGGGGAATAACTTTTGTAGGCTGCTCGTTGTAGAGATTGAGTGACATAGGCTCAAGGTTGTGTGACTGGGTGTGAAAGTTCTGTTACAGTAGCGCTCGGACACAACGAGAAGTTGAGTCACTGACAATCAACTTTATTAATTACCCCAAGATAAAAGGAGAAGAAATCATGGGACGCGCAGTAGGTATTGACCTTGGTACGACGAACTCCGTCGTTTCCGTACTGGAAGGTGGCGAGTCCACCGTTATCGCTAACTCCGAGGGCTCTCGCACCACGCCTTCCGTCGTTGCCTTTGCAAAGAACGGCGAAATTCTGGTTGGCCAGTCCGCTAAGAACCAGGCGGTAACCAACGTTGACCGCACCATTCGCTCCGTCAAGCGCCACATCGGCACTGACTGGAAGATCAACATTGATGACAAGGACTACACCTCCCAGGAGATTTCTGCTCGCACGCTGATGAAGCTGAAGCGCGATGCAGAGGCTTACCTTGGCGAGGATGTTACTGACGCCGTTATCACCGTTCCTGCATACTTCGAGGACGCACAGCGCCAGGCCACCAAGGAAGCTGGCCAGATTGCAGGCCTGAACGTGCTCCGTATTGTCAACGAGCCAACCGCAGCCGCTTTGGCTTATGGCCTGGAAAAGGGCGAGCAGGAGCAGACCATCCTGGTATTTGACCTGGGTGGCGGCACCTTCGACGTCTCCTTGCTGGAAATCGGCGATGGCGTGGTTGAGGTTATGGCAACCGCCGGCGATAACGAGCTGGGTGGCGATGACTGGGATCAGCGCATCGTTGACTGGCTGGTAGACCGCTTCAAGACCTCCCAGGGCGTTGACCTGACCAAGGATAAGCGCGCCGTGCAGCGTCTGCGCGAGGCTGCAGAGAAGGCAAAGATTGAGCTGTCCTCCTCCCAGCAGGCCAATATCAACCTGCCGTACATCACGGTTGACTCCGATAAGAACCCACTGTTCTTGGACGAGACCCTGACCCGCACCGAGTTCCAGAAGATCACCCAGGATCTGCTGGATCGCACCAAGGCTCCGTTCAACCAGGTCATCAAGGATGCTGACCTTTCCGTCGGCGATATTGACCACGTTGTTCTCGTTGGTGGCTCCACCCGTATGCCGGCCGTATCGGACCTGGTCAAGGAACTCACCGGTAAGGATGCCAACAAGGGCGTTAACCCGGACGAGGTTGTTGCCGTAGGCGCTGCCCTGCAGGCAGGCGTTCTGCGCGGCGAGGTCAAGGACGTGCTGCTTCTTGACGTCACCCCGTTGTCCCTCGGCATTGAGACCAAGGGTGGCGTGATGACCAAGCTCATCGAGCGCAACACCACCATTCCGACCAAGAAGTCCGAGACCTTTACCACCGCAGAAGACAACCAGCCTTCCGTGCAGATTCAGGTCTTCCAGGGTGAGCGCGAGATGGCTACTGCCAATAAGCTCCTCGGCTCCTTCGAGCTCGGCGGCATTGCTCCGGCACCGCGCGGTGTTCCGCAGATTGAGGTCACCTTCGATATCGATGCCAACGGCATCGTCCACGTGACTGCAAAGGACAAGGGCACCGGCAAGGAAAACACCATCAAGATTCAGGATGGTTCCGGCCTGTCCCAGGAAGAAATCGACCGCATGGTCAAGGATGCTGAGCAGCACGCCGAAGAGGACAAGAAGCGCCGCGAGGAGCAGGAGCTGCGCAATAACGCAGAGTCCACCTCCTACCAGACCCGCAAGTTCTTGGACGACAATGCTGACAAGGTATCCGAGGATGTTAAGACCAAGGTTACCGAGGCTGCTGACGCCGTTGATGAGGCTCTGAAGGGCGATGACCTCGAGGCCATCAAGTCCGCAGTGGAGAAGCTGTCCACCGAATCCCAGGAGATGGGCAAGCAGATCTACGAAGCACAGGCTGCTGAGGCTGGTGCTGAGGGCGCGGCTGATGCTGGCGCTGCTCAGGGTGACCCGAACGTCGTCGACGCTGAGGTAGTTGACGAGGATGAGAATAAGGATGGCAATAAGTAATGACTCAGGACAGCGGAATGCCGCATAACCCAGGCGACCCGGAAAACACGGATCCGGAGGCTACCTCGGCTGACCGCGCTGAGGCTGCTGCCGAGCAGGCTGAGGAGGCCCAGGCCGCGCAGGAAGCGCAGGCTGATGCCACCGAAGAAGCCGAGCTGGATCCCACTCTCGATGCTGACCTTGAAGAAGCGCTGGCAGACGTCAACGCTGATGAGGTAGAGGCCGAGGCCGCGGGTGAAGAGCCCGCTGGCAACGGCGTCAGCGATGTGGAAGCACAGTTGGCAGAACGCACGGAAGACCTACAGCGTCTGAATGCGGAATACACCAACTACCGCCGCCGCACCGAGCGCGACCGCCAAGCCGTAATCGAGACCGCCAAGGCCAAGGTCATCGCAGATTTTCTGCCTGTCCTTGATGACCTGGAACTGGCCGATGAACACGGTGACTTGGAAGGCCCGCTCAAGGCTTTTGCGGATAAGCTCCACAGCACGCTGGAAAAGCACGAGCTTGCCGCCTTTGGCGAAGAAGGCGACGCCTTCGACCCGGAGGTTCACGAGGCCGTGCAGGACTTGTCTTCAGGCGATGAGCAGGTGCTGGGCACCGTGTTGCGCAAGGGCTACCGTGTGGGCGACAGGCTCGTCCGCAATGCCCTGGTCATCATCGCGGACCCCAGCGATGAGTCCAGCGGCTCGGAAGATTCCGAGTAAATAACATAAAGGGCGCCCTGGGAACTGACGATTGACCTTCCCGCGGCGCCCTTTTACTTAACTTTATCGATTCTCTTTGAAAGGAGGAGATGCCCAGTGAGCGCTAAACCCGAATGGGCAGACAAAGATTATTATGCGGATCTGGGGGTCTCCTCGTCCGCAGAACAGAATGAAATTAAGCGTGCCTACCGCAAGCTAGCACGCGAAAACCACCCCGATACCCACCCCGACGACCCCGCAGCAGCGGAAAGGTTCAAAAAGGTGGCGGAAGCCTACGACGTGCTTTCCGATGCCTCTGAGCGCAAGGAATACGACCAGTTCAAGGCCATGCTCCGTAACGGTGGGGGCTTTGGACGGATGGGAGGCGCCGGATTTCCCGGCGGGTTTCGATCCACGCGCATGGGTGGACAAGGTGCGCAAGAATTCGACCTCTCGGACCTCTTCGGAGGATCCGCTGGAGGAGCGGCTCAGGGCGGCGGTGTTGGGGATATCTTCGGTAGCGTTTTCAACCGCGGCGGTGGTGCTGGCCACTCAGCTAAACCGTCGCGGGGGGCCGACGTCGAAACGGAAATAACCCTCGAGTTCCGCGAGGCCGCCAAGGGAACCACCATCCCCCTAGCGCTGAGCGGAAATGCTCCGTGTACCACGTGCCACGGCTCGGGTTCTGCATCCGGCAAGACCTCTACCTGTGGCACCTGCAGTGGCACCGGTTTTACCTCTGAAAACCGCGGCGCCTTCGGCTTTTCCGCCCCCTGCAAGGATTGCGATGGCACCGGCCGCCGCATCACGGACCCGTGCAAGGACTGCCACGGTACCGGCACGGTTCATCGCACCCGCAATATCACCGTGCGCATCCCTGCCGGCGTCATTGACGGCCAAAAGGTTCGCCTTGCTGGTCAGGGCGAAGCCGGCCCGAACGGCACTCCAGCCGGTGACCTCTTCGTGGCGGTAACCGTCAAACCGGACAAGGTCTTCACTCGAGAAGGCGATGACCTGCACGTTACCGTCCCGGTCTCCTTCACGGAGCTGGCCTTGGGCGATACCATCGCAGTTCCTACCTTGGATAACCCGGTACGCGTGAAGATCCCCGCCGGCACGCCGGATGGGCGAACGCTGAGGGTGCGCGGAAGGGGCATCGCCAAGCGCGGGGGCAACTCCGGTGACCTTTTGGTTACCGTTCAGGTCACCGTGCCCACCAAGCTCGATGCCGCCGCCTCCAGTGCCCTGCGTACCTATGCTCAAGCGGAAAAGGACTCCGGTTTCAACCCGCGTGCGGGTTGGGCCGGCGCCGAGAAGGCTTAGGGTAGGAGGTGTGTTAAGGAATGAGCACTGGAAAGGCAGAAGATTCCGGCACCGCGGTATATGTGATTTCCGTGGCCGCGGAACTATCCGGAATGCACGCCCAGACCCTGCGAACCTATGACCGCATGGGCTTGGTTTCCCCGGCTCGCACCCGTGGCGGCGGCCGCCGCTACTCCGACCGCGATATCGAGCTGCTGCGCAAGATTCAAGCGCTATCCCAAGACGATGGCGTCAATCTTGCCGGAATCAAGTCCATCATCGAGCTGACCGAGGAACGCGATCGCCTTGAAGCCGAGCGCGACGCCCTAGCTGAAGAGGTTCGGACCCTGCGCGAACAGGCCGCCGGGCGCCGCCCGCAGCGCAGCGGCGAACTTGTCCATGTCCCTCGGTCTACCTCCGTGGTGATGTGGAGTCCGCGTACCGCGCGCGAGCGTAAACGCGCCCGCGGCCGTGGTAACGGTCAGGACTAATTCTTACTCTGCAGACGAGTACATCCCGCCCCGCAGCCAGCGTCGCCGCTGGCTGCGGGGTTTTCTTCTGCCTGCACAGTGACGGTGTGATGTTAAGGCTTGCAAAGGGGATAGCTGCAATCAGTGCGCGTTGCAAAGTTTGGGGTTAGTATATTCAACACAAAGGTGACCTATGGCACATAAACCATAACGAGTGTCATGTACCACCGATGATCCTCGTATTCTCCAGGAAAGGACACGCACCATGACCCTGTACGCAGCTCCGGGAACCGAAGGCTCCATCGTCGATTACCGCGAACGCTATGACAACTACATTGGCGGCCAGTGGGTAGCACCCGTCGACGGCGAATATATGGACAACATCAGTCCGGTCAACGGCGAGGTATTCTGTCAGGTAGCTCGCGGCAAAGAAGCCGATATCAACCTGGCTATCGACGCCGCGGAAAAAGCCTTCGAGACCTTCGGCAAAACCACTCCAGCCGAGCGCGCATTGCTCCTGCACCGCATAGCGGACCGCGTCGAGGAAAATCTGGAAAAGATCGCGGTCGCTGAAACCTGGGAGAACGGTAAGGCTGTGCGCGAAACCCTTGCCGCCGATATTCCGCTCGCCGTAGATCACTTCCGCTACTTTGCCGGCGCCATCCGCGCCCAAGAAGGCCGCCTATCCCAGCTCAACCAGGACACCGTGGCCTACCACTACCATGAGCCGCTCGGAGTAGTGGGCCAGATTATCCCGTGGAACTTCCCGCTGCTCATGGCCGCTTGGAAGATCGCGCCCGCACTGGCTGCAGGTAACTGCATTGTTATGAAGCCAGCGGAGCAAACCCCTGCCTCAATCCTGCTTCTCATGGATATTATCGGTGACCTCCTCCCTGCTGGCGTGCTCAATATCGTCAACGGACTAGGTGAGGAGGCAGGCGCGGCACTCTCTGGCTCGGACCGCATTGCCAAGATTGCCTTCACCGGCTCTACTCCAGTGGGCAAGATCATCAACAAAGCCGCCGCAGACAAGGTCATCCCCGTCACCCTGGAACTGGGTGGTAAATCCCCATCTATCTTCTTTAAAGACATCATGGATGAAGATGATTCCTACCTGGAAAAGTGCGTTGAAGGCTTCGTTATGTTCGCCCTCAACCAAGGTGAGGTCTGCACCTGTCCATCCCGCGCCCTGGTGCACGAGGACATTGCGGATAAATTCTTGGAGCTGGCCATTGAGCGCGTGAAGAAGATCAAGATTGGCCACCCACTTGATACGGAAACCATGATGGGCGCGCAGGCTTCCGAGGAGCAGATGGACAAGATTAAGCAATACCTGGAGATCGGCCCGCAGGAAGGCGCGGAGACCCTCATCGGTGGCCACGTGAACAAGGTAGAAGGCTTGGAAAAGGGCTACTACATTGAGCCCACCGTGTTTAAGGGCAATAATGACATGCGCATCTTCCAGGAGGAGATCTTCGGCCCAGTACTCTCTGTAGCCACGTTCAAAGATTATGACGAGGCGATTGCCATCGCTAACGCTACTAACTTTGGCCTCGGTGCAGGCGTATGGTCGCGTAGTCAAAACATTTGCTACCGCGCCGGCCGCGATATTCAGGCCGGCCGCGTATGGGTAAACCACTACCATGACTACCCGGCGCACAGCGCCTTCGGCGGCTACAAGGAATCCGGCCTTGGCCGTGAGAACCACTTGATGATGCTGGGCCACTATCAGGAGACTAAGAATATGTTGGTCTCCTACTCGGATCAGCCGGCCGGCCTGTTCTAAAACACCTCCCGCGGGTAAATCTGTGCAGGCGGTTCCACAATGTCGTGCGGCCTAGCGCGCCCGTGCCACTTGGCCTAGGCCGCGCAGGAACCGTGGGTCCTCCCAATAGGTGCCGTGGTCACCAGGGAGGCCATCTGCGCCGGGAAGGGGAGTGGCACCAAAGGCATCCGTGGTGGGATCGGGGCCATGGATGCCGCCGTGCGGCCCCGTCGCAATGGCGATGGGGTCGTGCGCGTTGGTAGCTGCCCAGATGCGGCCATGGAGTTCTGAGGAGTGGCTAGCGCCGGTTCCGGGGCTGCCGACGAGCACCACGTCATCAGCAATCTTGTCCTCCTTAGCGGCGTGCCCGGTGACTACTGAACCATAGGAATATCCCACTACGGTGCGCTTGGCCTGCGGATAACGCGCACCAAGCGCGCGCTGAAACCGGACGAGCTCTTGGCCAGCGGTGCGCGCGGGGCCGGCATGAATTGCCCGAGGCAGGGAAGATGGCGCCTGGTAGCCTAACCACACCACGGTCGGCCCACCGCTGGCTTTAGCCAAGTTGCGGCCCCGGTCCACCGCGCGCTGCCAGGTTTCTGGATCGGAGGAGTGAACTCCTTCGACAAATGTGGTGAGCGATGCCGGCGTGGTCCGGAATTCGCCTGGATCCACCATGGCAACAAGCCGTCCGTCGCTTGCTTCTAATACCTTCATATCTGGGTTTTTCGTGGCCAGCTGAGCCACGTGCTCGTTGGCTTGGGCTAGGTTAATCTCGTGAATGGTGTCCACAGGTAGATCGGAAAATTCTTCAAACCGCACGGGAGGAGAAACACCAGCAGGCGTACACAGGGCATCAATTTCTTGGGAACAGAGCCAATCGAGGGAATCGCCCAATGCTCGTACCTGATTTAATAGGAGCCCAGCGGCGCGGGCCGCCGCGACATTGCGCTCGTCTATCTGGCCTAGGAATGCGATGATGCGGTCTTCTAGTTCCTCACGGCGGGCCTGCAGGTTGGCGTGGCGGTCAAGGGTGGCGGCAACGTGCTCCATCTGGTGCAACGACGGTGCCAGCCAGTCGGTATAGGCTGCCAAGCTGGTGCGAGCGGCGTCGCCAGCAGGCCCTCCCAGCGATAGAGTAAGCCAATCATGGTGCGAATCTATAAAACGAAAGTGCAGTTCAGAGCGCTCTGTGCGCAGGTGGCTGGCGCCATTTCTTAGGGCCGTAGAAAGGGTCATCGAGCGGCTCCTAGGGATTGGCCTAGCCGGGAATCCACCCCGGCGGCGGTGCTGAGGAAGTTCGCGACGGAGCGCAATTGCTCGGCCGTGGCATTCTCAGTTGCGGCCACGGTGCTGGACCAAGCTGACCGGGCTCGCTCCAGTGCGTCTGCGGTTCGGCAGGCGGTATCGAGCGCGGCCGTCGGCGGTGGCAGCGGAGGCCGAGAGAGCAGGGAACGGACATACTCGGGTAAGTGCGTGGGAATTTCTACATAGCTCATGCCCCTTAGCCTGATGGACGTCGCAGTTCAGCGCTATGGGCGCAGAGGCAGCCTGTGGATAACTCGGTTCCGCTTCATTACTTTGGGAGGCATGAAGGTAGCAGCAGTGCAGTTAACATCCACCGGAAATATCACCGAAAACCAGGAGATAGCCCTAGCAAAGATCCGTGAAGCCGCTGGAAACGGGGCGCGACTTATCGTGCTGCCAGAGGCCACGTCACAGAATTTCCGCTCCGGGCGTCTTGATGAGCAGGCGCAATCACTCGAAGGTCCGTTTGCCACGGCGATCCAAGCTCTGGCAGAAGAACTCGAGGTTACCGTCGTAGCCGGCATGTTTTGCCCAGCCGATACCGTTGAGCGCGATGGCAAGACCATCAATCGGGTTAGCAATACAGCGCTTATTGCAGGGCCTGGCGTGTTAGGTGGGTACGACAAGATTCATACCTATGACGCCTTCGATTACCGCGAATCGGATACTGTCTTGGCCGGCGAATCGCTGGTTGCCTTTGATGTTGATGACCTTGTAGTGGGCGTGGCCACCTGCTATGACATTCGCTTCCCGGAGCAGTTCAAGGAGCTAGCTAGCCAGGGCGCGCAGCTTATCGTGGTGCCTACCAGCTGGGCAGACGGCCCCGGCAAGCTGGAGCAGTGGCGCCTGCTTACGGCCGCGCGTGCCTTGGATTCCACCAGCTACATTGTGGCGGCCGGCCAATCGCGCCCAGGCGGTGACGCAAAAGCGGGCAATCCCTCCGGCCCGACGGGCATTGGACATTCCACCATCGTTGATCCGAACGGGGTGCGCGTGGCCGAGGCTGGCTACGAAGATGACATCCTCTATGCCGAGATCGATCCGAATGAGGTAGCGAAAACCCGCCGCACCTTGCCGGTCGTGACCCCTGCGGACTAGGCGAGTGCTGCGTAATCCTCCGGCTGCCAGCGCCCGTCGCGGCCCCAGCTAAGGACATCGATCTGCTGCTTGTTCAAGCCCTTCTTAACCAACTCTTGTTTACCTTCCGCAACCTCTTCGGCGGGGCCGACGAGCAGGAAGCGCGGGGGAGTGCCTGTGGATAACTCCACCTCGTTGACTACTACATCGGTCGGCTCTCCGGAGACCACATAATCGGCACCGGGGGCCAATTCGCGGGCGTTGAGCAACCACGGGTCCCTTTCTTCCCGCACGATGCGGCGCACTCGGACTCCTAGCGCTGCCAGATTTTGCTGGAAGTAGGTGTCATAGTGGGCACCGGGGCTGCCCGCTACGGCAAAGATGCGCGGTACGTGATTGTGGTCGCCGTCGTCCAGCGCGGCGAGCGCCGCGCAGCGGGCCGTGGCCCATCCGGTGCCGTAGGCAATGATGATTAGCTCTTCTGCGCCCGCGTTGTGGAGGCTTATTCCACCAGCGGGCTGGCCAAGGGTCCACCAATCACCGGGCTGCGCGTGCGCGAGGGACCGAGAGGCCTCACCCGCGGTGGAGACGTGGAAGACTAACTGGCCGGTTCCGTCGCTAGGCTGTGCGGGAGTAAGCATGCGCCATTGACCGGGCAAGTACTGCGTGGTCACGGGAAAGTGCTGTCCCGGTTGATAGGGCACGGCTAAGCCGGCTTCCACGCGAATAATAGAAGTATCACGGGTGGGATGGTCCACAGCCACCACTTGCGCCGAGTGCGCCGGTGCTTCGCCGGCGGCATCAGATTCTCCGGCAACCTGGGCCATCGTCGTGCATATGCGGTGGATGACATCGCGGGCGAAATCGTACTGATACTGCGTCAGTGCCAGGACTCGCAGGCCCGCTATCAGGGCGTGTTCAAAACGAGAATAAATCTCGGCCGGAAACCCATGCCGGCGGTGATCGCGGGCGAGTTGGGTGAGCTTTGCAGAGACTTCGGAAAGCAGGGGCTGTCCCGGCTCCGTACGTTCAATCACCCACGCCAGCGCGGGGACCAGAGAGGTATGGGTATCGCGCATAGACAGGGCGAATATTTGCCGGGATTCGGGCACCGCGTTAAAGAAATGCTCGTGCACCGCATCGCGGTACTCGTTTGCGTAATTTCGAAAATGCTCGCCCAATTCCCACATGTCTCATCATCCTAATAGTCGGTGCCGCACCGGAGGTCGAGCTACATACTGAAAGCTGTAGTGGGGGTGAAAACGGGAGCCTATGTTGTGGATCACTTAGTGGAAGGTATTGTATTCCCTATCCGTCTGCCCTCTAACGGGGGCAAGCCGCCATAATTGCACAGCTAGAAAGGGTCTCCATGGAAGATTTTTCCGCTTATACGCTCATGCTGGATGTGGGCTGGATTTCTTTGCTCATGGTCATCGGCAATGTCCTGCGTCACCAAGTGAAGTTCATCTTCCAGGACCTGTTGCTACCTGCCCCGATTACCGCCGGCCTCATCGGCTTGCTGGTTGGTCCAAACGTGCTGGGTTGGATTAACTTCTCCGATAACTTGGGTGACTACACCTCCATCCTCATCGCGGTGGTCTTTGCGTCTATGGCCTACTCCATGGAAGTAGGCGGAAATATGGGCAAGGGTGCGCGCAATATGTGGGGCTACTCCACCATGATGTTTACCGGCCAGTGGGGCCTGTTCATCGTGCTGGGTCTTTTCCTCTTTGCGCCGCTATTTGATACCCCAAATTGGTTCGGCATGATGCTGCCCGTTGGCTTTACCGGCGGCTTTGGTACCGCCGCGGCCGTGGGTGGCGCGCTCGAAGGTGTAGGCGCTGATGCGGCATCCTCGCTGGGCTTTACCTCGGCGACCGTCGGCACGCTGGCCGCAATCATTGGCGGCGTTATCGCCGGCAACTGGGGCATCCGCAAGGGCAAGGTTTCCCACGTGCCCAAGGAGCTGCCGGAAGAGCTGCGCCGCGGCTACATCAAAAACATTGATGATCGTCCGTCGCTCGGCCGCGCTACCACCAATCCCTCGTCCATCGAGCCGCTCGCACTGCACTTCGGCTTCATCATCCTGACCGTGATGACTGCCTACGGCATCAACCAGGGTTTGAGCAGCATCTGGGAGAATGTCTCCGTGCCGCTCTTTGCCATGTCCATGGTGGTGGGACTATTCTTCCGCGCGCTTATGAACTTCGTGGGCGCCGAGGACTACCTAGATAAGGACTCCATTTCCTCCATCTCCGGAGCAGCCACGGACTACCTCATTGCCTTCGGCGTGGCCGCCATCGTTCCGGCCGCCATTGCTTCCTACTGGCAGGCGCTTCTTCTCCTCTTTATCCTCGGCACCATCTTCTGTGTGTTCTTCTTGCTGTGGTTCCCGGCCGAGTTCTTTGGTGAGCGCTGGATTGAGCGCGGCATCTTTGGCTGGGGTTGGGCCACCGCCACCGTGGCGACCGGCATTGCCATCCTGAAGATCGTGGATCCCAAGCTCAAGTCCGGCACCCTGTCTGAATATGGCATGGCCTATATCGGCTTCGGACCCTTTGAAATCTCGTGGACCATCATCGCGCCAATGGCCGTCATGTACGGGTTTACCGGCATTTTCGGCGCCATTTCCTTGGCGATTTCCATCGGCGTCTATATCGCCTTTAAATCCATGCGTCTTATGCCACCGCGCGGCACCATCTTCCAAGAGGGTATTGGCCATGTAGGACAAAGGCGGGAATAGCCGCGCTTGCCGACGTCCCCCCTCCCGCATCGCTACCTTAAAAAACTATGAGATTGGGCGCACCAAAACTTAGAAAATGGTTCCCAGTGCGAGGCGGGTGGACGCGGCTGCGGTCGTGACCATGGCCTATCGGCCCCGCTACCACCGTCAACATCGGTGAGGGTAAAAATACTTGAAAAGTGCAATCGATTGGGATTATCCCTAAACCTTAAAATTTGTTAGAATCAGCTGGGGTCAATCTCTGGCGTGATGAGGAAATAGATGTACCAGTTGGATGGGGCTTCCAGGCGGGTGATTATCCTGGAAGCCGCTGTTTATGTAGCGGGTTGCGAAGGCGAGCAGGCCGTTACCGTGGAATCTGTGGCAGACCAGGCTGGCCTCTCGCCGGAGGCGGTTTCTGAGGAATTTAGCAGCGGTGCTGCCATGCTTGCGGAAATCCCAGATTTTTTGGATTGCCGCATGTCTGAATACATGGTGGAGGCTGCACGTCACCTGCCAGAGGGTAACTCTGGCGGCGATGTCCTCATGCAGTTGGCGGAGGCCTACTTTGCCTACGCGCAAGACGAGCCCGACATCTACCACTACCTTTTCGAACGGTACGATGCCATGGATGAGGAGCGGGTCTGCCAATTTGCCAAGGGGGAAAAGTCGGGCACGCCGGGTGCGGACATGGCGCTGAACGTCGTCAAGCGCTTTGCCGAAGAGCAGGGTGCCGTCGTAGCGGCAGACGGAGATATCTCGCCCCTGGAAATCGGCCGCATTACTTTGGCCCTCTGGTCGCTCATCCATGGCATGGGCCACCTGAGTGTGGTGGGCATCTTGCGCCTGCAGCATGCCGTTATTCGCGCCGCTAACCTGAAGCAGGTGGATCGCCTCGTGGTTGATGCCCTGCAATATTGGTTTAAAAATAAGCAGATCCCGCAGCGCCGCCCCATTATGAACGATGCCCGCGGCATTGTAGAAAAGGTCATGGGCAGCGAACGTGAAAAGCCCTTCGTGGCCCCGGATAACCTTGAGCAAATGGACCCGGAGGAAACCAAGAAGGTCATTATTGAGGCCGCGTTGCGCGTTGCTGGTCGCAACGGCGTCGACCGTCGCTTCTTTGACCACGTGGCCGAAAAGCTTGGTACCTCCAAAGACTTCCTGACCACCATTGTGGACAATGACTTCGCGCTGCGTGAGGTGGCAGAAACTCTCACCACCACAGAGATGGCGAAGATCTTTGAGGCCTGCCTCGCCGAGCTTCCGGATGACACCCCCACGGTAGACCGCCTGCAGATTGTTGCGGCCGCCTACTTTAACTACGCGATGATGTACCCAGAGCGTTTCAGCTCCATTATTGCGCTGGCCAGCGGTTCTGTAGTTCCGCACAATGGTGATGGTAGCTCGCATGAGGGCATGACCAAGAACTTCGCCATCATGATGGATCTGCTCCGCAAGTTTGTCATCGAGATGGGAATTACTCCCACCGACCAGCTGGTTTATATCAGCACTTTGGCCGTGTGGGCAGGGGCCAATGGCATTGCCCATCTGTGCAGCATCGGCGATTTCAAGAGCTTTAATGAAGATCTCAAGTGGGCGCTTTTTATCCAGGTGGTAACCGTGTCCTTCTTTGCCATCGCCCATGGCTTGCAGATTCTTGGCCATGAAAACGAGGAGTTCAAGCAGGTTTAATCACCCTGTGCAAAGTTGAGCGACCTACGCTCAAAAATATTTAGGTTGAGTGGAATAGGCTCAACTCTGGGTGCGTTGTACTAAGTGAAGCCCTACAGTGGGTGAATAAATCTTAGAAGGAGCAACGCACACATGAACTCATTTAACCCCACCACTAAAACACAAGAGGCCTTGCAGGACGCCCTGCAAACCGCCTCTTCTAATGGAAACCCGGATATCCGCCCGGCTCACCTGCTGGCGGCAATTCTCAGCCAGGACGGCGGAATCGCCGCTCCGGTTCTTAAGGCCACCGGCGTAGATCCGGATACTGTGCTCAAGGAAGCCCGCGAGCTTGTTGATTCTTATCCCAAGGCCGAGGGCGCCAATATGGCCAACCCGCAATTTAACCGCGACGGCCTCAACGTCCTAACGCAGTCGCAGGAACTGGCCGGTGAGCTTGGTGATGAATTCGTTTCCACCGAGGTTCTGCTGGCTGCCATCGCCGCCTCCAAGACCGATGCCGCCGAGCTGCTTACCGGCCGCGGTGCTACTTATGACGCCATCAAGGGCGCTTTCCCTTCCGTGCGCGGTGCTGCCAAGGTAACCTCCGAGAATCCGGAGGACCAATTCCAGGCTTTGGAAAAGTACGCCACTGACCTCACTGCTCGCGCCCGCGAAGGCAAGATCGACCCGGTCATCGGCCGTGATCAGGAAATTCGCCGCGTGGTCCAGGTGCTCAGCCGGCGCACGAAGAATAACCCGGTACTCATTGGCGAGCCCGGCGTGGGCAAGACCGCCATCGTGGAAGGCTTGGCCCGCCGCATCGTGGCTGGCGATGTCCCCGAGTCTCTCAAGGGCAAGACCCTCATCAGCCTGGACTTGGGTTCCATGGTCGCTGGCGCTAAGTACCGCGGTGAATTCGAGGAGCGCTTAAAGGCCGTGCTCGATGAGATTAAGTCCTCTGAGGGCGAGATCATCACCTTCATCGACGAGCTGCACACCATCGTCGGCGCCGGTGCTACCGGTGACGGCTCTATGGACGCCGGCAATATGATCAAACCCATGCTGGCCCGTGGCGAGCTGCGCCTCGTAGGCGCCACTACCTTGGACGAGTACCGCAAGTACATCGAAAAGGACGCCGCTCTGGAGCGCCGCTTCCAGCAGGTCTATGCTGCCGAGCCCTCCGTGGAGGACACCATCGGTATTCTGCGTGGCCTGAAGGAGCGCTACGAGGTGCATCACGGCGTGCGCATTATGGACTCCGCGTTGGTTTCGGCCGCCGAGCTGTCCAATCGCTACATCACCAACCGCTTCCTGCCGGATAAGGCCATTGACCTTGTCGACGAAGCAGGTTCCCGCCTGCGCATGGAGATCGATTCCTCCCCGCAGGAAATCGACGAGCTCGAGCGCATCGTCCGCCGCATGGAGATTGAAGAGCTCGCGCTGAAGAAGGAATCGGACGCTGCTTCTCAAGACCGCCTGGCCACCCTGCAAGGTGAGCTTGCGGACCAGCGCGAGAAGCTCGGCGAGCTCAAGGCCCGCTGGGCTAATGAGAAGAAGGCCATCGATGATGTGCAAAACATCAAGGAAGAACTCGATGACCTGCGCCGACAAGCAGAAATCGCCGAGCGTGATGGCGACCTCGCACTCGCCTCTGAGATTAACTACGGCAAGATTCCGCCGCTGGAAAAGGATCTTGCGGCCGCCGAAGTTAAGGCCACCGAGCAGCGCAATACCATGCTCGATGAGGAAGTAAGCCCAGACACCATCGCTGAGGTCGTCTCCGCTTGGACCGGCATTCCGGCCGGCAAGATGCTGCAGGGCGAGACAGAAAAGCTGCTCAATATGGAATCCGTGCTGGGCAAGCGCGTGGTGGGACAGAAGGAAGCCGTTACCGCGGTATCGGATGCTGTGCGCCGTTCCCGTGCGGGAGTGGCCGATCCGAACCGCCCCACCGGTTCTTTCCTCTTCCTCGGTCCTACCGGCGTGGGCAAGACCGAGCTTGCGAAGGCCCTGGCGGACTTCCTCTTCGACGATGAATCCGCGATGGTTCGCATCGATATGTCCGAGTACGGGGAGAAGCACTCCGTTTCCCGCCTCGTTGGTGCTCCTCCGGGATACGTCGGCCATGAGGCCGGCGGACAGCTCACCGAGGCCGTGCGCCGTCGCCCCTACACGCTCGTGCTTTTCGACGAGGTAGAAAAGGCCCACCCCGATGTCTTCGACGTCCTCCTACAGGTCTTGGATGAGGGACGGCTTACCGATGGCCAGGGACGCACCGTCGACTTCCGCAATACCGTCATCATCTTGACCTCCAACTTGGGCGCCGGCGGCACCCGGGAGGAAACCATGGATGCGGTGAAGAAGGCCTTCAAGCCTGAATTCATCAACCGTCTCGATGACGTGGTCATGTTTGAGCCCCTTTCTGAGGAGCTTCTACGCGGCATTGTCGACATCCAGCTGCGCGGCCTGTCCGAGCGTCTCGACGCCCGCCGCCTGACCTTGCAAGTCTCGGATTCTGCCAAGTCCTGGCTGGCCGAGCGCGGCTACGACCCAGCCTACGGTGCCCGTCCGCTGCGCCGTACCATCCAGCAGGCCATTGGTGACAAGCTCGCCAAGAAGCTGTTGGCCGGCGATATCGTCGATGGCGACACTGTCCACGTGGACGTCGCAGATGGCGGTGCCGAGCTAGACATCGCCGCCCGCTAGTCGGCCGCGTACCGCCCGCCGCGCCAAATCCTGCTCATGCCCCTAGACTCGGGGCATGAGCATTTTGGTCTCCCCACAAGAACTCCGCGAATCCATTTATCACGGCGAACGATTTACCCTCTTGGCCACCCACTGGCAGCCACAGCTGCGTCAGAGCTATAACCAGTTCACTTCCTTGCATATTCCTACGGCACTGTTTAGCGATACCGCTAATTCCTTCGCCGGTCTCCCCGGTTCACAGGTAGGCCGCAACCCGCTGCCGGATCCGGATAAGCTGCAGGAGCACTTCCGCCAGTGGGGAATCCGTGAGGACCGCCCCGTCGTGGTCTATGACGAGGGGCGCGGCCTATTCGCCGGCCGCGCGTGGTGGACCTTGCGCTGGGCCGGCTTGGACAACGTCCGCATCCTCGACGGCGGCTTGGCCAATTGGCGCCACCTGGGCTATACGACGCTGACCGGCCCCGGCAACTTCGCCGTGGGCGCCAGCGCCACGGTAAACCCCGGCCAGATGCCGGTGGCCACCATCGATGACGTGCGCAGTCACGATGGCCTGCTCATCGATACCCGCACCCGCAACCGCTTTGCCGGCCGCCGCGAAAACCTCGACCTTAAGGCCGGTCATATCCCCGGCGCCGTCAATGTGCCGGAGCGCCTCTTCCACAACGACGGCCTGCGCACCTGGAAGTCTGCGGGTGAAATCCGCGAAGTTCTTTTCGACGCCGGACTAACCCCCGACAATGTCCAAGGCGCCATCATCTACTCCGGCTCTGGCAACCACTCCGCCCTCGCCCTCGCCGCCATGCACGACGCCGGCTTCACCGGCCTGCGCCACTATGTCGGCGGCTGGTCGCAGTGGTCCGCTAACCCTAAGAACCCTGTCGAGCGCGGCGACCGCCTTACCGTCAACGGCTAATCGCCCACGCTCACCCCTCGCCCTCAGCCTCCCGCCTCCGCGCGCCGAGCGCTGAGGGCTTGTTTGTTCCTACTACTATCGTGGGGTGATGGCTTTTCTAATCCTTGCTTTGGCGCTACTTCTCGGCATTGTCGGCGGTGCCTTGCTGCTTTACGAAGGCAAACAGCGCACCTCCGCCCCTACACTCTCCGCCGACACGGACCCGACGCCCGCTGACGCCACGCCTGCAGACACCGCTCCTGCAGACACCACTCCCGCAGACACCACTCCCGCAGACGCCGCGCCTGTCGACGCCGCTTCCCCCGAGCCTGAGCCCAGGACCGAGTCCACCGAGTCCGCCGAGCCTGCTTCTTCCGATACCGCTCCCGTTGACTCGACCTCTAGCGATGCCCCCGCTGTCGACCCAGCCCACCTAGCGTCTTCGCCAGCTGCCCCAGCTCCCGAGTCCCATGCCGAAGCCGCACCAGAGTCCGCACCGGAGTCTGAAACCCAGCAAGACCCTGAGCCAACCCCTGAGCGCGGACCAGACCAGGAGCCGAGCAACGAGCCGAAGCACGAGCGAAGCCACAATCCGAGCCAGGAGACCGCGAGCGAGAACCGCGCGCCCTCCAAGCCGCACACCCGCCATCGGCCGATTCTGCCGGGAACGTTGCGTCGCGAGCGCCGCAGTTGGGCAGAAGCAAAAGGCTTCGAATTTATGAAGTCCGATCCTTACCTCGTAGATGAATGGACGAGGGGAGTGGCCTCTACCGGTGCGGCGCCAAAAGACATTGTCGCGGGAAACGTGTATGGCCACGAGATGCTGTTGATGGATATTGATGGCGTCAACGTCATGGCGATGCGCACCGGAGCGGCCTCAGACATGGTGGTGGACTTCCGTCGCTTCGACCGCGAAGACACGAAGGCCTCCGAGGATCTGCATTTAGCCATGACTCTTGAGGGGTTTGATGTGTATTCCTCGGATAGTGCTGTTACCGAGCGCATGGTAGACGAGCGTGTTCACGTCGCCCTGCAGCAAATGCCCGAAGCGGTCACCGCACTGTGGATGGAAACTGAGTGGGTGCTAGCACAGACTACGAAGCAGGCGCGCTCCGCGGAATGGGAAGCGATGCTACCGCTGCTTGCGTTATTGGCAGACGCCGCCCGTGTCTTGCCACCGCGCTCCTCGGCCACTCACGTGGTGCGACTAGAGGAATTGGATCCAGCTCGCGAGATTCCCGCCCAGCCCATCGCGGAAGCTGTCGGCGGTGCGCCGGCTGCCGGTGCGCCCGTGTTTGAGCGTCCCGTCATCCAGCGGCCGGAAGAGCCTTTGCACATGCCGTCCCGGGCGTACTCCGAAACCCGCGGCCCGGTCGAACACAGCGCGCTAGGCGGCGACGAAGTAGACGCTATTGCCGACGGCCGCGAGCGCCCCACCCCCGATTCTCATACCGCCCGCCTGCCGCGCCAGCAGTTCCGCGCTGCCTCCATCTTCGACGGCCCCTCCGACGATTCCACTAGTGGGCCCGCCCCCGGCGCGGCCGATTCCCGTGCAGCCGAGGAATCGGACCCGCGCCGGGAAGAGTAGCCTAGAGACCGATACTGGCGGCCTGCCGCCGCGCACGAGCCGCCGTGCACGAACCACGACAAGGAGCAGATGACTGTGGATTCTCACAACACCAATGCGCACACCGCGAATGCCCAGAACCTGGATGCCGAGAAGAAGGCCCGCCTTGCCGAGCTAGTCAAGGAACTGGCCGTAGTCCACGGCAAGGTGACCCTGTCCTCGGGCAAGGAAGCTAACTACTACGTGGATCTGCGCCGCGCTACCTTGCACCACGAGGCCTCCCGCCTCATCGGTGCGCTGCTTCGCGAGTTGACCGCCGATTGGGATTTCGCGGCCGTCGGTGGCCTAACGCTCGGCGCCGACCCTGTTGCTACTTCCATCATGCATGCCGACGGCCGCGATATCGACGCCTTCGTCGTGCGCAAAGAAGCCAAGAAGCACGGCATGCAGCGCCGCATCGAGGGCACGGACGTGGAAGGAAAGAAGGTCCTTGTCGTAGAAGACACCACGACCACCGGTAACTCCCCGCTGACCGCCGTGGCTGCGCTGCGCGAGGCCGGCGCCGAGGTCGTTGGCGTAGCGACCGTCGTAGACCGCGAGACTGGTGCCGGCGACGTCATCGCCGCAGAAGGCCTTGAATACCGCTCCCTGTTGGGCCTGGGCGACCTTGACCTTGCCTAACGCAGACGAGGCCAAGGGCCCGACCGAGTGGAACGAGGGCCGCCATGGCGTAGGCCCGTGGGAAGGTCCGCTGCCGCAAGGGCCAGAGGCTGAGAAATACGACCCAGAGCTGCTCGCTGAAGGCGACCGTCGCAACGTCGTCGATGCCTACCGCTACTGGAGCAGGGAAGCGATCAAAAAGGACATCGATAAGCGCCGGCATAGCCTGCACATCGCTATCGAGAACTTTGAAAACGATGCCAATATTGGCACCGTCGTGCGTACCGCCAACGCCTTCGCCGTCGATACAGTGCACATCGTCGGCCGCCGGCGGTGGAATCGGCGTGGGGCAATGGTGACGGATAGGTACCAGCACTTGATGCACCATGAGAGCGTCGAGAAGCTTATTGCGTGGGCGGCCGAGGAGGGGCTGACCGTCGTCGCCATCGACAACACCCCCGGTTGCGTGCCCCTGGAAACGGCCGAGCTGCCCGAGCGCAGCCTTTTACTTTTCGGCCAGGAAGGCCCCGGCGTGACACAAGCTGCCCAGGACGCCGCCGTGATGACCTGCTCCATCGCCCAGTTCGGCTCTACTCGTTCCATCAATGCAGGCGTCGCGGCCGGAATCGCCATGCACGCCTGGATTCGCCAGCACGCTGATCTAGCCAACTCTTGGTAGGAAGATCGTTACACTAGCTATATCTACCCGCGTAACTGGAGTGATAGAGGAATCGTGGAAGAAAAATGGGCCCACCGCGCCGAACTTGCAGAAGCGGCCATCAATGAGCGCCACGCGCACCCTGTGTGGGGCCTGCCGCGCACCAATCTTGCGGTGGTGAGCTGGCCGCCTACCACGAAAGAAAAACTCTTCATCCATTGGCACTACTGGTGGCAGGCCCATTATTTGGATTGCCTCGTTGATGCGGCGCTGCGCAATAACACCAAGGTGCGCCGACAGCGCATCTTCGACACCATGCGGGGGATTCGTATCCGCAACCTGACGCAGCTGACGAAGAATAAATACTACGATGACAAGGGGTGGCTCGCCTTGGCCTTCGGCCGCGTGGAGGAGCTAAAGAAGGCGAAGACGCCGAAGCGTTTGGCGGAGCTGCAGCGCAATATCCACGAAGGACTCGATGAATCGCTCGGCGTGTTGCCGTGGCGCCTCGGCGAGAATTTCATGAACGTGCCCTCCAATGGCCCGGGCGCCATCATGTTGGCGCGGATGGGGCGCATTGAGGAAGCGCGCCACATCATCGACTGGATCTACGATCACCTGCTTGATGACGACGGCTACATCATGGACGGCGTGCGCATGCGCATGGACGGCCCTGAGGTGGTAAAAAACATCCACCCCTACTGCCAAGGCGTGGTTCTAGGTGCGTGCTTGGAAATTGTGCTGGCGCTGCGGGAAAAGGCCGGTATCGGTGATTTGGAGCAAATCGACAGCGTGCACGAGGCCGAGCTGGCGTCCGAGATGATGGACTACATTATCCGCATCCGCGGCCTGGTGCAGACGGTGGCTTCGGGCATGGCTACCCCCTCGGGCGTGGTGGACTGGGAGACCGGCGATGGTGATGGGGGCCTGTTTAAGGGCATTTTGATGCGCTATCTTGCCGACGTCGCCGTGCGCCTGCCCGGCGATTCTCCCGCCAACCGTGCCACGAAGAAGCTGGCCGCGCGCATGGTGATGGCCTCGGCCGAGTCGGTGTGGGAGCACCGCTTAGAGGTTGATGGTCTGCCGATCTTCGGCTCTGATTGGTTGTCCGATGCGCGCCTGCCGCATAACTACGGCTTCGGCCGGCGCACCATGAGTGAGAAGGTAGGCATCATCCGCGTGGACGAGCGCGATTTATCCGTGCAACTTTCCGGATGGATGCTGATGGAGGCCTGCGCTCGCGTGACGCGGCATCTATCTAAATAGTCCGCAGGGGCGGGCCAGTTGTGCGGCGCGCATAGATGGGTTGAAAATGTCACAGAGTTTTTGCGGCAGAAATTCCGTGAAACGGGCATACTTGGGTGCTGGAACGTGTTTGACCACAAACCCACTTTTAAGGATGGAAATTCATGCCAATTGCAACCCCTGAGGTCTATAACGAGATGCTGGATACCGCGAAGAAGAATGGCTTCGCGTTCCCAGCTATCAACTGCACCTCTTCTGAGACCATTAACGCAGCTCTGAAGGGCTTTGCGGAGGCCGAGTCCGACGGCATCATCCAGTTCTCTACCGGCGGCGCAGCCTTCGGTTCCGGCCTGGCACTGAAGGATAAGGTCAAGGGTGCTCAGGCATTGGCCGCATTCGCTCATGAGGCCGCGAAGCACTACGGCGTCAATATCGCGCTGCACACCGACCACTGCCAGAAGGAGGTACTCGATGAGTACGTCCGCCCGTTGCTGGCTATCTCCCAGGAGCGCGTCGACCGCGGCGAGAACCCGCTGTTCCAGTCCCACATGTGGGACGGCTCCGCTATTCCAATCGACGAGAACCTGGTCATCGCACAGGAACTGCTGGAAAAGGCTAAGAACGCTCACGTCATCCTCGAGGCTGAG
Organism: Corynebacterium sp. KPL4072; assembly: GCF_037908395.1. Classification (NCBI taxonomy): domain Bacteria; kingdom Bacillati; phylum Actinomycetota; class Actinomycetes; order Mycobacteriales; family Corynebacteriaceae; genus Corynebacterium; species Corynebacterium sp. KPL4072. The sequence continues at coordinate 726 of NZ_JBBMGE010000008.1, read as the reverse complement.
ATTGGCGTCGTCGGCGGCGAAGAGGACGGCGTTCAGGCAAAGGCAGGCGCTAACCTGTACACCTCCCCGGAGGACTTTGAAAAGACCATCGATGCCCTGGGCACCGGTGAGAAGGGCCGCTACATGCTGGCCGCTACCTTCGGCAACGTTCACGGCGTCTACAAGCCAGGCAACGTGAAGCTGCGCCCAGAGGTCCTGCTGGAGGGCCAGAAGGTTGCACAGAAGAAGCTCGGCCTGGGTGAGGACGAGTACGCCTTCGACTTCGTATTCCACGGTGGCTCCGGCTCCGAGAAGGAAAAGATTGAAGAGGCACTTCGCTACGGCGTCATCAAGATGAACGTGGATACCGATACCCAGTATGCCTTTACCAACCCGGTTGCTCGCCACATGATGGAAAACTACGATGGCGTCTTCAAGATTGACGGCGAGGTTGGCAACAAGAAGGTTTATGACCCACGCTCCTACCTGAAGAAGGCAGAGCAGGGCATGTCCGAGCGCGTCATCGAGTCTTGCCAGGACCTGCACTCTGTGGGCAAGTCCCTCTCCAAGTAAAGTTTCTAAGCTGCGGCAGCCCCTTAAGTAGGCACGCCGAACTGGCCGCTTCCCCGCGTGGGAGGCGGCTTTTTCATGTCTTCGGCCAGGGTCGGGATTTCGCGGGCGGCGCTGGCGGGCGCCGTTGGTAGGAGCCGCTGGCGGGCGGCGCTGGCGGGCGGCGCTGGTGGGTGG